>JAKFWZ010000033.1 GCA_021731695.1 Candidatus Daviesbacteria bacterium
CCAGTGACAAGTTGCCTGGTGTAGTGAGTGAATTCTGCTTCAGATTTTCACATCCTGAAATGTTCGAAAATCCCCACTACTACTTGCTAATCACATTGCATCTTGTACCAACTCGTTAATATTACCCCGGCTCGCTAAAGAATTATTCCAGCTCGTCTAGGATCTATAGTAAAAAATTTTAAAGCTGGGGCATTGACTTAGAGGATATCGCCAAATATATTAGAACCAACTTTATGATAATAGTGAAAGCTCCTTTACGAATCAGTTTTGTCGGCGGTGGATCTGATCTTCCTGAGTTTTATCGAAAAACGCCAGGCAAAGTTGTCTCAGCAACTATTGATAAATTTGTTTTTGTTGCCCTTAATCCAGCGCCCTTACTTAAAGGGATTGCCGCGAGATATTCTCAGACTGAATATGTTTTAAAACCTGAAGAATTAAAAAATGATCGTATTCGGGAAGTGCTTTTAAAATTTGATATGAGAGACAATATGGAGATTGGCGTTTTTTCTCATTTACAAACTGGAACTGGTTTAGGGGGTTCTTCCAGCTTTACTGTTGCTTTGATTAAAGGAATTGCCGCCTATAAAGGGAGGAGATTAGATAAAAAAGAACTGGCTGAATTAGCATGTGAAGTCGAAATGGATTTAATAAAAGATCCTGTTGGAAAACAGGACCAGTATGCCGCGAGTTATGGGGGTTTTAATATCTTTCAATTTAATCCTGATGAAAGCGTTGATACTGAATCCTTACTACTGGATTATAAAACCAGACTAGATTTCGAAAATCACATTCTAATTTTTTTTACCGGCATAACTAGAAAATCTTCAGGAATTTTATCTGAGCAGAAGAATAATACTTTAAAAAAACTAAACTCAATAAAGGAAATGACGAAACTTGTTGATAAATTTCAAAGAAAACTTTCAAATGGAAAATTTAAAGACTTAGGAGAAATCCTACACGAAAATTGGATGCTGAAGAAAACCTTATCTGACAAAATTTCTAATGACAGACTTGATGAACTTTACAAAAGTGGAGTAAGGTCAGGTGCATGGGGTGGTAAAATACTCGGAGCCGGTGGTGGTGGATGCATTATGTTTTTTGTAGGACCGGAGAAAAAAGAAAAAGTTCGAGCTACTTTGTTACAAAAAGCCAGAGAACTTAAATTTAAAGACTTCCAGGAATTTAAAATAAAATTTGTGCATTCGGGAGCTGAGATAATAACCAATACTTTTCATGGATAAATTTATCAAGAGTTACATCAAAACGAGTTCTGAGATCTTAGATGCTTTACCAATCAGAGAAATTGCTAAAGCCATAAATATTCTACAAGCTACATACGAAAGAGATGGCAGAATTTATGTTTTTGGAAATGGCGGATCACTTGCAATGGCAACACACTGGGTGGCTGATTTTAACAAAACAGTTTTTAGCGGACATTTAGATAAAAACATTAGACGCTTTCAGGCAATCAGAATCCCGACAACTGAGTCAGAAATAACGGCTTGGGCAAATGATGTGGGATACGATATGGTATTCGCCGGTCCTTTAAAAAATTATATCAAGGAAGGCGATGCGATTATTGCAATTTCTTCTTCAGGAAATTCTCCTAATATTTTAAAAGCCGTTGAGCTGGCAAAAGAATACGGCGTTCCGGTTATCGGAGTTACAGGATTTGATGGCGGTGAACTTAATAAACTAGCAGATGCAAAAATTTTAGTAAAAACTGAAAAGGGCGCTTATGAAATGGTTGAGGGGATTCACTCAGTTATTTTGCATATGATGACATTATATTTTAAACAATCCTTCAATTATCAAAATGAATCAGAAAATAAAAAATCTAAAGTTTTAGTTACTGGAAATAACGGATATATCGGAACAATATTAACTCAAATGTTAATTGATAGGGGCTATTTAGTTCGAGGTTTTGATACAAATTTTTATGAAACAATTCTACCTGTTCTCCCCCAATATAAAGTTAAGGATCAGATCAATAAAGATATCCGCAATGTCGAAATTTCAGATCTAGAAGGCGTAGATTCTGTTATTCACTTAGCTGCATTATCAAATGACCCCATTGGAGAATTTGATACTTCTCTAACTAATGACATAAATTTTAAGGCCGCCTTAAAAACTGCAAAACTTGCAAAAAAAGTCGGAGTCAAAAGATTTATTTATTCATCATCTCAAAGCATGTATGGAATTTCGGATATTGATGCAGAACTTGAAGAAGATAACAGTGAAAAAAATGCAATTACCGCTTATGCAAAAACAAAATGGAAAGCGGAACAGGAATTAAAGAAACTAAATGATGAAAATTTTTCGGTTATTTGTTTTAGACCTTCTACAGTTTTCGGCGCAAGCCCGCGATTAAGATGCGATATTGTTTTTAATAATTTAGTCGCTTGTGCTTTTACAACCGGAAAAATTGAAATTAAAAGCGATGGAACTCCATGGAGACCGGTTGTGCATATCAAAGATGTTTGTTCGGCATTTATTGCGGGGATCGAAGCCCCGCTAAATTTAGTTGCTAACCAATCTTTTAATGTCGGTATACCGGAGGGCAATTTTACCGTTAGAGATTTAGCCGAAGCAGCTCAAAGAGCAGTTCCGGGAAGCGAATTAACCTTCACAGGAGAACACGGAAAAGACGCAAGAACATACAAAGTTTCCTTTAATAAAATTCTCACAGTGTTAAAGGATTATTTTAAACCAGAATGGGATTTGGATAAGGGAGGTAAAGAGCTGGTCCAATTTTTTAAGGAATCTGAATTTACTGAAAAACATTTCCGAGGAAGAAAAACAAATAGACTATTACAGTTAAAATACTTAATTGATAAAAATAGATTGGACGGAAAGTTTTTTTGGAAAAAGTGAAACCACTAAAAATTAAACAGGCTGTTATTCTGGCTGGCGGTGCTGGCACAAGACTCAGACCTTTTACCCTTAAAAGTCCCAAGCCGATGATTCCGGTAAACGGAATTCCTTTTTTAACTCATCTTATTGAACTTATCAAAGAAACTGGAATTAAAGACATTGTTATTTTGACAGGATATTTGGGAGAAAAAATTGAAGAATATTTTGGAGACGGGAAACGATTAGGTGTAAAAATTAAATATTCGCAAACTCCCTTCATGCAAGATGATGGCAGGGAGACGATGAGTGGACTCAGGATATTTAATGCGAAGCCTTTATTGCAGGATCATTTTTTACTGATGTACTGTGATAATTATCTCCCTTTCAAAATTAAAGAACTCACAAATATCTATCAGGAAAAGAAAGCAAAAGTTTTAGTAACAGTTTTTTCAAATATTGATAATTCAACTAAAAATAATATTTTAGTTTCAGATAATTTAGTAAAAAAGTATGATAAATCCAGAACTGACTCAACACTTAATGGGGTTGATATCGGTTATATGATTGTTGGTAAAAAGGTTTTAAATATTCCCAAATCAAATTTTAAATTCGAGGATAGAATATTTATTGAGCTCATTCAGAAAAAGAAACTTGCAGCATATTACACAAATCAAAAATATCACAGTATTGGAGATTTAAAAAGAGTTAAAGCAACTGCAAAATTTTTAAGGCCTAAAAAAGTTATTTTTCTTGACCGCGACGGAGTAATTAATAAAAAAGCCGCAAAAGGAGAATATACAAAATCATGGGAAGATTTCGAATTTTTGCCTGGAGTTTTAAAAGCTATAAAATTACTGACTGATTCAGGTTTTAAAATTTTTGTTGTTACAAATCAAGCCGGAATTGCCAGGAAAATGTTAACTCATCGCCAACTAAATAAACTTCACAAACAAATGATTTCAGAAATAGAAAAAGTTGGTGGTAAAATTTCAAAAGTTTATTACTGCCCACATGGTTGGGATGAAAATTGTTTTTGCAGAAAACCAAATCCCGGAATGCTACTTCAGGCCTCAAGGGACAATTTTATTGATTTATCAAAAGCGCTTTTTATAGGCGATTACATGACGGACAAAATGGCCGGTGACTCCGCGAGCTGCCCGACTATGCTAGTTACCAAAAACAAGAGCCTTCTGACAATTGTTGAAAAACTAATCCTAAAAAGATAGACTCAATTCCTTATGCTATTTAACGAACTTAAAATTAAAGGAGTCTTTGAAATTATCCTTTCCCCTTTCGAAGATTCACGCGGATTTTTTATGAGAACTTATGATAGCGAAATATTTAGAAAGCAAAAACTAGTTTGCAAATGGGCTCAGGAAAGTCACTCTTTTAGTAAACAAAAACACACAGTCCGAGGGTTTCATTTTCAGTATTCGCCATATGAAGAAACAAAGTTAATTAGAGTTCCAAAGGGAAAAGTTTTATTTACAGTTTTAGATTTAAGGAGAGATTCAAAAACCTTTGGTAAGTGGGCTCAACTGGAAGTTTCTGCAAAAAAGAAAAATATGATATATATCCCAAAAGGCTGTGCTCCTTGTATGTGTACTTTACTACCAAATACCGAGCTTTTTTATAAAATGGACACTGAATTTCATCCTGAAAGTTATTCAAATATTTTATGGAATGATCCGGATTTAAATATTTCCTGGCCTGTTAAAACTCCAAATGATATTTCTGAAAAAGATGCAAAGGCTCCAACATTTAAGCAGTTCGTCAGGGAACATGAGGGACTTAAAGGATGAGAATTTTTATAACCGGAGGCTCTGGTTTTATTGGAAGATATTTACTTAAAGAACTAAATATTCCTCAAAATGAATTACTCGTTTTAACCCGTAATCCTAAAAATTTAAAACAATATAAAAACATTAAAATTATATCAGGCGACCTTTCTAGAATTAATCGTTCATCAGAAAAAATTAAAGTATTTAATCCGGACGCCACTATACATCTAGCATGGGAAGGAATACCTGATTTAGGAATAGAAAATAGTGTTAAGAATCTGACTCAGGGGCTTAGTTTAATTGAACTCCTCGCAGAAACAAATTGTAAAAAAATTATTATTACGGGTAGTGTATGGGAATATGGAAACCAAAAAGGGAGAATCAGTGAGGATGTACAAACTAAACCATTTAATTCCTTTACTCTTTCCAAGAATACACTACACCTTCTCGGGAGGGAACTAGCAGAAAAAAATGGTATTAGTTTTATCTGGACAAGAGTTTTTTATGTTTATGGACCCGGACAGAAAGAGTCCTCACTAATTCCTCATCTTATAAACACTATTAAGAATAAAGAAACTCCGGAAATTAGAAATCCCTTAGCTAAAAATGATTTTATTTTTGTTGAAGATGTCGCCAGGGCATTAAAAATAATCCTGGACAAAGAAAAAAATTCAGGTATGTATAATATTGGCTCAGGAAAATTTACCAGCGTGAAATCAATTATTAAATCAATATTTAATAAATTTGATATCAAAGAAAAGTATCAGAACACAGACAAAAAACTAATAGATTCTGTTAATTATCTTTGTGCTGATATTTCCAGATTAAAGACATTAGGCTGGACACCTGAAATTACCGTTAAGGAGGGAATAGAAAAAATGATTGAAGCAAATAATCACAAGTGATAATATCAATTTTGAAATATTATGAAAAGAATACTCGTAACCGGATCAGAAAGCTATATAGGCAGCGTTTTAACTTCCTATTTAAGAAAAAACGGATATGAAGTTACGGGAATTGATGCAGGTTTTATAACTGACTGTCTCTTGTACCCCACAACCGATACGGCAACAATTTACAAAGACACAAGAAATTTAAAAGAAAGTGATTTCAAGAGCTTTGATGCAGTTGTATATTTAGCGGGAATTTCCAATGATCCGTTTAGGAGTTTTGATCCAAAAAAAATTTACGATCCTGTAAGAAATCACACAATTAAAGCGGCAAAGCTATGTAAGAAACTTGGAATAAAATTTATTTTTTCCTCGAGTTGTTCAGTCTATGGAAAAGGTACTGATAAAATGTCTGATGAAAAGTCGGCAGTATTTCCCCAAACTCCCTACTCCCTTAATAAACTCCAAATCGAACAGGACTTAGCTAAATTAACTGATGAAAACTTTAGACCTATCGCTTTAAGATTTGCTACAGTCTTCGGCTTGTCGCCAAGAATGAGATTTGATTTAGTAGTGAATATGTTTGCGGCGATGGGTTATATAACAAAGAAAATAATTTTAAATTCAGACGGACAGGCATGGCGCCCCTTCGTTCATGTTAGAGATGTCTGTAAAGCAATAAAATACGCCATTGAATATAAGCCAAAAACGAATCTCCTTACCATTGTAAATGTTGGAAGCTCCAAATCAAATTTTAAAATTATTGATCTGGCTAAGAAAGTCTCTAAAAAAATACCCGGATGTGAAGTAAGTTTTATTTCAAAAAGTCAAACTTTTAATAAAGAATTAATACAGGATAGAAAATTGCAGGATGGCGTAGATAGCAGGAATTATAAGATATCATTTGACAAAATAAAAAAAATTTTTAAAGGATTTAAATGTGACTATACAATTGAGAAAGGAATAAGAGAGATGATTGATAAATATTGTGAGATTGAGTTAACAAAAAAACAATTTGAAAATATCAAATTTTACCGTCTTCAAAAATTTGAGGACTTAATAAAAAAAGGGTTGATTACAGAAAAGTTAGAGTGGATTAAGCAATGAAGATTCTTCTTTTAGCTGATTACCCAGCGGGTTATTCTATTACCAGATATTTAAAAAAACGCAAAGAAAATATCATTGGACTAGTTTTACCAAAAGAAGGATCCAGAAATCTTTTAAATGGAAATTCACCGGAGAAAATACTAAATGAATTAAACCTGCCTTCTGATAGTATATTCAGAGGTGAAGACCTGGAAAAAATATCAACCTTGAGAAAAATTAAAAAATTGCAACCTGATATTATTTTATCAATTTTCTGGGGATTTCTTTTGAAACCTGAATTCTTTGATTTAGCAAACCGGGGATGCATAAATTTGCATTTATCTTATTTACCATACAATAGAGGAAGAAATCCTAATGTTTGGCCAATTGTAAACAACACTCCCGCAGGCGTAACACTGCATTATATAGATAAATATGCAGACAGCGGCGATATTATAGCCCAATCTAAAGTACAGGTTTTACTAAGCGATACAGGCAAGTCCCTATATAAAAAGCTCGTTAGCGAAAGCATTAAACTCTTTAAAAAAACCTGGCCGGATATTAAGAACGGCAGTATTAATAAAACCAGACAGGCTAAGATTTCAGAAGCGCATAAGGTAAGCGATTTGGAGAGTATCGACGAAATAGATCTCAAGAAAAATATTAGAGCGGGTAATCTGATTAATATCTTACGAGCACGAACATTCTCCCCCTTTCCTGCGGCTTATTTCAAAGATGATGATGGAAAAAAGGTTTTCATTAGAGTAATCTTTCAAAAGGAAAAATAATTATGAAATCGCTTAAAATTCCCTCCGCCGGCCCTTCAATAACGAAAGCTGAAATTAAATTAGTAACAGAAGCCGTAAAAGAAGGTTGGTATGAAAAACGAAATATGCATACTGATCAATTCGTTAAGGAATTTTCAGATTACACAGGACTTAAATATTGTTATCCCGTTGCAAACTGTACTTCAGCATTACATTTAGCATTACTTGCACTAGGTGTCGGAAAAGGAGATGAAGTTATTGTTCCTGATATTACCTGGGTTGCATCAGTTGCACCAATTCATTATGTAGGCGCTACACCCATTTTTGCAGACATTGAAGAAGATTCATGGTGTCTTTCTCCCGAGTCTTTTGAAAAGTTAATTACAAAAAAAACAAAAGCCGTTATTGTTGTTGATCTTTATGGAAACATGGCAAATTGGAAAGAAATTATAAAAATTGCAAAGAAGTATAAAATTCCGGTTATTGAGGATGCAGCAGAGGCAATGGGAGCTGAATATGATGGGAAAAAAGCCGGAACGTTTGGGGATATCAGCGCTTTCAGTTTTAATGCGACAAAAATAATGATCGCCGGTCATGGGGGAATGGTTGCTACAAACAATAAAAAGTATTATGAAAGATTCGAAATTTTAGCTCATCACGGGATGCTGCCATATAACAAAAAAACATTTTGGTCTGTTGAAATCGGATACAATTACCTTTGGACAAATATTCAGGCTGCGCTTGCTTTAGCACAACTTAGAAGAGTTGATGAATTAGTTAATAAAAAAAGGAAAATATTTTTTTGGTATGAAAAAAGACTTAAGAAAATTGATGGTATTCAGTTAAATCAGGAACCCATAAATACAAAAAGTACTTATTGGATAATCAATGCTTCACTATCCGGTAAGTTTAAAGTGGCGAAAGAAATTTTGATGGAGGAATTCAAAAAACATGGAATAGATACCAGACCGTTTTTTTATCCTGTGAGTTCTCAACCAGCTTATTCACAATATACTAAGAATAAGAATTATGGAAAACAGAATAAAATTTCATATGAAATTTCTCCATACATAATCAGCCTTCCCTATTCTCTCGAGTTAAAGGAGTCTGATGTTAATACTGTATGCAAAGTATTTCTTAAAATTCTAAAACAAAAATCCTTATCATGAGCAAAGTTGATCTTTTTATCCCCACCTATAATAGACCGGATTTTTTAAAGCGGATTTTGACTTATTACAATAGTTATAAACTTATACATCGAATTATTGTTGCTGACTCCTCGACTGATGTAAATAAAAAATTAAATAAAAAAATCGCTTTAGGATTTCCAAAGTTAAACATATTATATGTTGATAAATTTAGTCCAAAACAAGTTTCGCACACAAAATTTGGTGAAATGATAAAGTTAGCAACAGCAAAATATACAGTTTTTTGCGCAGATGATGATTTTTTAATCCCATCAGGTATCGATGAGGCAGTAAAATTTTTAGAGAAAAACAAGGATTTTGCCAGTGCACATGGTTCTTATATCTCATTTTATATCTATAAATCATTTTTTGGTAAAAAATTCTTATGGCATTTCATTTACCCATTTAAAACAATTTCTGATAGTTCTCCTACGGAGCGACTGGAAAAGCATTTAGGAAATTATTATCAGGTTCTTTGGGCAGTTAGACGAACAGTAGTTTTAAAACATGCATATAAGGAATTTTTGAAAGAAAAAGTAAATCCGGTTCTATTTGGAGAATTGACTCCTGATATGCTGATGTTAATCCAGGGAAAAATGAAAAGATTAAATTGTTTTTATAGCGCAAGACAGGCTTTTTCTACCGCTTCAGGATACTGGCCGAGCTTGCAGGATGCCATTAAAGACGGTTCTTATCCGAACGAATATGATAAATTTAGAAAAACACTAACAAATGAAATTAACAAATTATCAAAACAAAAAGTAAATACTCTTTTTGTTGATAAACTTATGGAAAAGTATTTAAAACATTCAAATCAGGAACATTTAACCGGAAGGGTTAATTTATTGCTTAAAAAAATGCCACTTTTGTTTTCTAATTTTTTAAGACAATTGCACGTTCTTTATTTATTTAACAAGCCAAGCAATAATTTTATTGGTTTAATCGATAAGCAGAATTCAAAATATTATCCGGACTTTAAGAAATTAAAAGATCTGGTTTTAGAATCTTCGCAATGATAAAAAAATACGCAAAACAAATTTTATATTCTATCAATAAAAATCCTATCTCAAGGAAGATTTTTAATAGTCAAATTGAAATAAGATCAAGACTAGAACTTACAGACATTTACAAACTTTCAAAACCTATAAGTATGTTTGCTCCCTTCACTAACGAAATTCATCCTCCGAACGATTGGTACGGACATGCAACTAATATTAAAAAATTCTTAAATCTATCTTTAGACTATCAGTTCAAATTTATTCTGGAACATGGTTTGTATTTAGATAACCAGATTGATCAGGTGGATAGTGAAACTAATTTGCCTGTTGTAATAACCTATTCTAATTATAGAGAGAATGCTTTTAAAAAAACCGGAAAACAATCCTTTGCAATAGGACCATTCATCAATTATGCGAGCAGTCTTTTATCCAAAAAACAAATCGACAAAGAAAAGAAAAGATTAGGCAAATCTGTTTTATTTTTTCCTGCTCACTCCACACCCGTAATCGGAATGAACTTTGATACTAGTTCTTTAGTTAAGCAAATTAAAAAAATTAGCAAAAATTATCAATCAGTCAGGATCTGTCTCTACTGGAAAGATATACTAATGGGCAGAGATAGACCTTACAAAGATGCTGGATTTGAATGTGTCACTGCAGGGCATATGTTGGATCCAAATTTCTTACCAAGACTTAAGAGTTTAATTGAAATTTCGGATTTAACAGCAGCAAATATTATCAGTTCACAAACCGGATTTTGCATTTTCTTAAAAAAACCTCACATTTATATCGATAGCAATATAAGCTTAAAAACTGATCGACATTGGAAAAAGAAAATTAATGATGTTTTTGAATCAGATGAATATTTACAAATTGTAAAAGAATTTTCAAAATTGAATTACAAAGTATCTCCAAAACAAAAAATGCTTATTAAAAAGTACTGGGGAACAGATACTATTAAGAGCAAGAGGCAATTAGAAGACATAGTTACACAATCAGAAAATATATATAGAAAACACTAATTTGAAAAAAGTCGCTATAGTTATTCCAACTCATAAATCAAACCTCAGTTCTGACGATCTATTGTCGATAAGGCATCTTAAAAAATACTTGTCTTCATATGATTGTTATTTCGCAATTCCGGATGATATCAACGCTAAAAATTTTAAATTTATGAAGGCAAAGTTCGAAAGGTTCGATAAAAACTATTTCGCCAGCTGGAGAGGTTATAACGAACTACTTTTACAGCAAGAATTTTATAAAAGATTCGAAAACTATGATTACATTCTAATTTATCAGCTTGATGTTTTAGTTTTTTCAGATCAATTAAAGTTTTGGTGTAATGAAAATTATGACTACATAGCACCACCGTGGTTTAGACCGGTAATCGGATGGTTATCCCACAAAAAGGGATACCCACCCTCTGGAGGAAATGGTGGCTTTTCTCTCAGAAAAGTTAAAAGTGCTCTTGAGGTTTTAGAAAAAGTGAATTTCAAAATTAAAAGAGAATCGGATAATCCGTGGATTCAAAAACTCTGGTTTATTCAGGCTATTTTAACAGGCCAATCACGCAAACTTTGGTTGAACGCTCCTTCTTACAATTATCCTTTCGCTGAGGATGGATTTTGGTCTTTAGAGGCACCAAAATATATGAAGAGTTATAAAGTTGCCAATTTTAAAGATGCTTTAAAATTTGGTTTTGAAAGATATCCGGAGAAATGTTTTAAACTAAATAACAGTCAACTACCTTTTGGTGTTCATGCATGGAAAAAATATAATGAAAAATTCTGGAAACCGTTTATTCTAAAGAAAAAGTAACTATTACGAAGCAGGAGAATTGCGAATTTTAATCCGCGCAATCTTATTTTTTAATTACCAATATTATGTTTGGTGTCATAACTTTAAAAAAAGTTCCACCGTTAATAATCATAATTATTAGTAAAATTATATGTAGAATTTTTTGTAGTAAAAATCTTAAAATATTTAAAACGCCTGTTGGTGGAATTTCAAATCCTTTAATTTCAATATTCTTTTTATTGATTCCTGAAATATTTACTAAATCCAAAAGAGACTGTGTTGTAAAACTGGTCCTATGCTGAATATCAGAATATCTCTCTGTTATCCCTAAAGGATTATTAGCATTCGGAACTACAATTACCAGATGACCATTTCTATTCAATTGTTTGTATAATCTCTTTACTATTTCTCCATGCTTAATAACAGGAATATGTTCCAAAACTTGCATCATTAATACTAAATCGTAATTCTCTAATTTCACGCTTTTTAAATCATTTGTTAATAATTTTTTCATAATCGTATACTTTTTAGCAACAAAATTTAAAACTACTTTGTCGTTATCAATAATTGTTATATTCTTAATTTTTTTATCATTTAAAAAACTCACGAATTCACCCAAGCCTGGACCAATTTCCAGAATTTTATTATTTTTGTTAGTAATATAACTAGAAAAATTATATTGGAAATACTCTTTTTTTCGTCTTAAGGTTTGAAAATCAGAAAGTTGCGTTAAATGATCAAGATATTTGCCCATATTATTCAGTAAAACGGACAGAGAAATACAGGTTTCTCATTTTTTAACCCAATTTTTGGGCAATTTTGGGCTTTTAATTTCAATTTCTGTAAATTCGGGCTTTTGGGGACCAAGCTTTCTTGCATATTCCCAGGTTTGCTGAATGCCCTCTTCCAGTCGGGTTTTATCTTTGTA
>JAKFWZ010000063.1 GCA_021731695.1 Candidatus Daviesbacteria bacterium
TAATAACAAAACCCCTAACTAAACATATTTGCTATATTCATACACCGCCAAGATTTATATGGAATTATTCCGGACAAAAACAAAATCCAATACTTAGACTGTTTCTAAATTATTACCGTGATTTAGATTTAATAACTGCGAAGCGTGTTGATGAATTTATTGCCGGATCTGTAAACGCATCACAAAGAATTGATGAAATATACGGGCAAAAATCAAAAGTTTTGTATCCGTTTGTTGATACTGATTTAATGAATCCGCAAAAAAGTTTTAACGGGAACTATTATTTGATTATTTCCCGCTTAAACAAATATAAAAAAGTTAATATTGCTGTAAAGGCTTTTTTGAAAAATGGTAAGAAATTATTTGTTGTTGGCGACGGACCTGAATATCAAAATTTAAAAGAGAAAGAAAACAAAAATATAAAAGTTTTAGGAAATATAAGTGATGAACTTTTGCAAAATTTAATTGCCGGATGCAAAGCTTTAATTATCACAGCAGAAGAAGATTTTGGAATGACAGCAATAGAAGCGCAGGCATTTGGAAAACCTGTAATTGCATTTGGAAAAGGCGGAGTACTCGAAACAGTAATCAATATTGAAACCGGAATTTACTTTGCGGAGCAAAGCGAAACAAGCTTAAATGATGCAATTGATAAATTTGAAAACAGAAAGTTTGATGCGGATGCATGTGTTGCAAATGCAAAAGGTTTCTCAAAAGAAAAGTTTAGGGAAAGATTGTTGGAGTTGGTGAGATGACGTCATTGCGATATCATGAAATGAAGAAGCAATCTCAGAGCGCACTGGGATTGCCGCGTCACTACGTTCCTCGCAATGACGCTGCTTTTTTGAAAAGCAGAGCTTAGCCTGTATAATAGACACTTAGCTATGATATATGACTTCATAAAAAGGTCGATGGATGTTTTGGGAGGACTCTTTGGATTAATTCTCTTTTCCCCACTTCTTATCGCTGTTGCAATAGCAATCACTGCCGGCTCAAAAGGGCCGATGTTAGCTGATACTCCAATGCGTGTGGGGCGAAACGGAAAACTTTTTAAAATGTATAAGTTTCGTTCAATGGTGGTAGGAGCTCAGGATTTATTACAGCAAAACCCAGAATTGCTGAAAGAGTATAAAAAAAACAGCTACAAGCTTCATAATGATCCGCGCGTTACTTCGGTTGGTAAATTTATCCGCAAATTCTCAATCGATGAATTCCCTCAATTTTTCAATATTTTAAAAGGAGAGATGAGTTTAGTTGGCCCGAGAGCTTATTATCCATTTGAGCTAGAAGAGCAGCAGAAAAAATATCCTAAATCCAGAGATTTCGTGAAAGTAATTTTATCTTCAAAACCTGGTTTAACGGGCGTCTGGCAAGTCTCAGGAAGAAGCGAGATAAACTTTGATAAAAGAGTCGAAATGGATGCGCAATATGTGCAAAGACGATCAGTGTTGTATGATATATATCTAATAGCTAAAACTATTCCTGCGGTTTTATTTGGCCGCGGAGCGATTTAACTGGTTATTCGTTATTTGGTTCACAGTTAGTTCGCTAAAAAAGATAAAGCTGTTCTTCGAATCACGATGAACGAATAACTAACTAACGAATTTTTGCCCATGATTAATCTGAACAGAAAATACGAACGAAATCCACGAATCTACGGCCAGAAGAAAGGAAAATCTAAGACAATGAAAGCTTTTACCCTTTTTATAATTCTACTAATTTTCTTAATTTTACCTATTGTTGGTGTTTTTGTGTCAGCGAAAAGTATGGCAGCCGGCGGTAAGGTTTTGAATCAGGCTGTTAAAAACAACGATTTAAGTGGTATGAAGAACGGTTTAGGTCAGGTTAAAGCTGCAGATAACATGCTTAATATCTCCTTAATACCTATGTTTTGGGTAAGAATTATTCCGTTTTTAGGCGGATATTATGCAGATGCCACTCATTTTGCTAAAGCATCTCAATATGAACTAGATGCTGCGGGTATTTTAGTAGATAGTCTGGAGCCGCATAAGGATGATTTGGGTTTAAATGGTACTCAAATCCCCGGACAGGATAAGATTGCCCAATTCGTAAAGATTTTAAATAAAATTTTACCTGAGATTGATAAAGTTGAACCTCAGCTTAAAAAGGCTTCCGATGAAGTCGCCTCAATTGATGTAAATAAATACCCTGAGAGTTTTGCTGGGCGCCGTATAAGAAGCTTAGTTGAAACTGGCAAAAATTTTATTATGGGTGCGCACTATGCAGTAACTGAATCTAAGGATGCTTTGATATTGGCACCAGCTGCTTTGGGTGAACCAAGTGCAAAAACATACTTATTAATTTTCCAAAATGATAAGGAAATTCGTCCCACAGGCGGGTTTATGACAGCTTATGCGACATTAACACTCGATAAAGGCAGACTTTCATCAACTCAGTCAGATGATATTTACAGATTAGATGAAAAATTACTGGAGGTTTGTAAAAACAAAATATGCCCATTAACACCTCCGGAACCACTGGTTAAATATTTACCTGAGGCTGACGGACGCGAAAGAACTGCCTGGAGTATGCGGGATTCCAATTTTTCACCTGATGTTCCGACATCAATGGCTCAATTTGAAAAATTATACGGATTTTTGGGTGAAGGTATGAATTGGGACGGAATTATTTTAATTGATACTCATGTTGTTGAAGAATTAATTAAAATCACTGGTCCAATCGAAGTTTTCGGTACAACATATTCTGCAGATAATGATCCAAGATGTAATTGTCCGAATGTGATTTATGAGCTAGAAGCATATGCACAAATTATTGAAAAAGGTGAAGCTGATAGAAAAGCGATCTTAGGAACATTAATGCAACAAATTCTGGCACGATCTTTAGGCGCGGCAACTGACAAGCTGCCTGAATTTGTAAACGCTGGTGTAAAGTTGGCAAATGGTAAACATATGATGTTTTATATGAAAGATCAGAAGCTACAGACTGCTTTATCAAAATTAAATTGGACCGGGGATGTTAGGCCTTACACCTATGATTACTTAATGATTAATGACTCAAACTTTGCCGGAGGAAAAACTAATTTATATGTTAGACAGGATGTGAAGTTAGATATTGATGTTGATAATGATAAGGTGAAGCACACCTTGACCATTAAGTACTCGAATCCGGAAGAGTACAAAGTCTGGTTGAACGGAATTAACAGAACTTACTTTAGAGTTTATGTACCCGCCGGTTCCAAGTTAACATCTTCAAAAGGTTCAGAAGTTCCTGTATCTACTATCGATGAGGAACTAGGTAAAACTGTGTTTGACGGATTCCTGCAAATCAGACCGGGATCATCAAAAGATATTGTTTTGGAATATGAACTGCCGCAAAACTTAACGGGCAAAGATTATAATCTCCTAATCCAAAAACAGCCCGGAACAAAGGATTTTGAATATACTATTAATGTAAATGGTGGGGCAAAGGAAAAGTTTAAGTTGGATACTGATAAAGAATTTAAGCTTTCGATTTAACTGTTGATCCAGTATAAAATGCACCAAATTCTGCTTCTAGAACCTCATTAGCCCTAGCGTACCCCTCATCCCAAGTAATTGTGTCATTACGCCAGTTATCTAGTACTCTAGAATAGTCTTTTACCAAAAATGATATGCCATGGTAACCGTATTGATGTAGTTCCCCTTGCGGCGTGACGAGGCCACCTACTTCAAACCGAGCCCAAACATTACCTTCGATTTGCATATCGTCATGCATCACTTGACCCATTGCAGGTCGAAGTTGATTGCCAAACGCCTTATCTAATTTTTGGGCAAATTCGTTAAGGGTATCTCTATCGCCAATATAAATTGTCATTCCCTTGCCTTCTTCCTGTTCCCCGCCCTGACCCACTTTATATGCGTATCTTTCGTCTGTGGTAAATCTAGCGACACTTTCCGTCAATGGGTCTTTAGGGTCGTCTGAGAGATTCAAGTGAATCTTCCATCCTAAACCGACCTTACCTGGATGTTTATATTTTAGTCCTCTTGCTTCTGCTCCACGTTGAGCTTTATCGAAGCGTTCCAAATATTCTCTTTTGTAGTCGATTTTTTCAACAGGCTGAATTTGAGCTTTATGTTCCATATCTTTTTATAACATTTATTGATATAACATGAAATTATTACATAGCTAGTTTATGCCCTCATTGACTCTTGAAGCAATAATATTGAAACGTAATAATTTTGGTGAAGCGGATCGGATGCTTTCGATTCTCACAAAAAATTATGGCAAAATTTCAGTTGTTGCCAGAGGTGTAAGAAAGATAACTTCACGCAGAGCAGGAAATGTAGAGCTTTTAAATATAGTTAAAGTCGGTCTATTTCGCGGTAAAGGATATACATTAACAGAAGCTGCAAGTATTGAAACTTTCCCAAGAATTAAATCTAATCTTTCTGTTTCAACCGCGGCTTTCCATATCTTGGAAATCGTAAATAAATTACTTCCTGAAAATGATCCGAATCCTGCGGCTTACGATTTAGTCCGTGAAACTCTTTTGATATTTGAAGATAATCCGAGACAAATAATCATAAGAGGGTTCGAAATAAAACTTTTAAAGTTAACAGGATTTTGGTCGATGAGTAAGATAAAAATAAATGAAGAAAATATTATTTCGATTATTAAAAAACTTCAGGATATGAGAATGGAAGAAATTTCATCTCTTGAAATTGATAAAGATGAAGCTATCGCATTGGAGCGCATTTTGCGGTATTATTTGGAGGGTGTGCTCGAGGGAAAATTGAAGAGCGCTGATGTCATGAGGGATTTGAAAAAATAGTGTCATTCCCTCGAAGGAGGGAATCCAATAATTGGAAAGCGTTTGGAATTTAGAAAAACTTAAATAAAATTCCAGAGTTTGATTTCTAATTGGATCCCCGCATTCGCGAGGATGACAAAGAAAGAAATTATGGACGAAAACAAAAACCTAATGGAAAAAATTGTAGCTTTGTGTAAACGTCGCGGATTCATTTTTCCGGGATCTGAAATATACGGAGGACTCGCAAATACTTATGATTACGGTCCCGCAGGTACGGAACTTATGCGAAATATCAGAAACCTTTGGTGGGATTTTTTTGTATCTCAGCGCGATGATGTTGTCGGAGTTGAGGCAAGTTTAGTCTCTCATCGAAAGATTTGGGAAGCTTCAGGACATGTTGCCGGATTTGCAGATGCGATGGTTGATTGTAAAAATTGTCAGTCAAGATTCAGAGCTGATCATTTAATAGAGGATTCTTTAGACAAAAAAGCTGAAGGTCTCCCAATGGAAGAGTTGGATAAATTGATAAAAGATAATTCTATTAAATGCCCTAAATGCGGAAAAAGCGAATGGACTGATGTTAGAAAATTTAATCAACTATTTCCGGTTAATTTGGGAATTGTTCAGGGAGATGATTCACTTGCATATTTAAGAGGAGAAACAGCTCAGGGTATGTTCATTAACTTTAAAAATGTTATCGATTCAACAAGAGTTAGATTACCATTCGGAATTGCTCAAAACGGAAAGAGTTTTAGGAACGAAATAACTCCGGGAAATTCAATTTTCAGAACCATCGAATTTGAACAGGGAGAAATCGAATACTTTTTTGATCCTGAAAAAACAGATTGGGAAGAAAAATATGAAGAATGGAAAAAGTTAATGTGGGAATTTGTAACTGAGAAATTAGGAATTCAAACTGATAATTTACAGTGGCGGACACATACTGACGAAGAAAGATCTTTTTATAGTAAGAGAACAGAAGATTTGGAATATAAATTTCCGTTTGGATTCAAAGAACTTTGGGGTTTGGCATACAGAACTGATTACGATTTATCTCAACATCAGAAATTTTCAGGTAAAGATATGACAATTTTAGATCCTGAAACAAATAAAAGAATATTGCCTCATGTAATCGAACCTGCAGTTGGTATCAACAGATTAATGCTTATGGTTTTAGCGGATGCATATACAGAAGAAGGCGAGCGGGTTTTTTTGAAACTTTCACCAAAAGTTGCACCATATAAAGCCGCAGTATTTCCTTTGCTTCACAACAAAACTGAATTAGTAGATAAAGCCCGCGGAATTTATAAAGATTTAAAAAAACAATTTAATGTAGTTTGGGATGACAGGGGCAATATTGGAAAAAGGTATGCATCACAGGATGAAATTGGTACTCCCTTTTGCATTACAGTAGATTTTGATACACTAAATGATGGGGCTGTAACAGTAAGGGATAGAGATACGGCTGCTCAAGAGAGAATTAAGATCGAAGAGTTGATGAAGTTTCTCTCCGAAAAGATTAATGATTAAGCAGTGTTACTTGCTTAATTGTTTCATTGTTAAAAAACAATCGAGCAATCGAACAATCCATATTTAACAAATGCTGAAAAATCATCTTAAACATTTTTTTTCCAACAAAACCAATATTATTCTTGTTGTCGTGCTTTTAATTATCCTTTCCGGAGTTGGATTTGCAGTTAATAAATTCTTTGAAGTTAATCCTGATAATTTGCCTATCGAAGAAGTTGATTTAAGTTTTGATGCCGAAGGGCCTTATGCCATTATTGAGCCCAGGCGTGATGGTTTTGCAATCAATTTAAATATTTTTAGAGTAGCAGTTTACGAATCGATTAACTATGAACTTTCATATAACTCAGAAGGTTCAACAGCTGATCCTGATTTAGGCCCTTCAGAACAGGGTGCGCAAGGAACAATTGAAGCAAAAGATGGACAAAATGAGTATAAACAAGAGATTTTATTTGGAACTTGTTCTAAAGCTGATACAACCGTTCTGGCTTCCTGCGTCTTCGATAAAAATGTAGAAAACGGTGCTTTGACACTCAACATCAAAAAGAAATATGAAAAAGGTGATAAGACTCAGATTGTTTATAAAATGCGGACAGCATGGCATATGCAACGCCCTGAAGTTGTCTCGGGCCTTATATCCTCAGCTGATAATCATTTTCAATATCAGACTGATGTTTCAGAAGAGGAGCTCGAACTTATCGGATTTACCATTGTTAATGATTTAACCGGAGCGCCAAAATTGCCACAGGGAAAAACTGCTTTAGGCAAAGTTTATGCGATGAATCTGCCGACTGCAAAAGTTTTTCCGCCGGGGAATGTTTTGATCGAGTTAATCGATAATGCACCTGATAAAGCTCAGATTGCGAGATACAATGAGGCTGCAAATTCGTGGGATATGCTTGAGACGACAGCTAACGGTAATAAATTAACTGCAGCTGCCCCGGGGGCAGGAATTTTTGCAGTCTTAGTTAATTCACAATAAGTTATTTTCTTTGCGACTTTTAACCGTAAAAGTCGCCCAAAACTCTCTTGCGATGAACGGTCTAGTCTAAACCCCTCTTCGGGATAATCGGGGGATCCCCTCCTGGTTCGCTTCGCTCTCAGGCATCTCCCCCTGATACCCTCATTCAGGTTTTATGGCAGCTGCGTTCAATGCAAGAATTTTTCAAAAACAATGCGAGCTTAGAAACAAAGCGCGTGAAGAATTTTTGAGTGAGTTATCAGGGGATTTCGGTTTTTTGTGATGAGCAAAAAAGCCGAATGGGCAGCCTCCCCGATTAACGAACGAGAAAATTTGCCTGAGTAACAGGGGTGTGTTGCGCGGCTTTCCAGCGAGCAGGGTTTGCGCAAGTTTGCGGTCAAAGTGGCAAAGAAAAAACAATTTACCTTTGTGAAAACTTGACCTCGTGGAAATTTTTATGCGACAATAGATTTAATGCCCGAAACCATTTCCAGATCGCTGGAGACTCCGCTATATCTTAAAAGAAAGATAGTTATTTCTCTTGTGCTTATTATCATTTTTGTGGTGACACTTGAAATTTGGGTTGCAAACCGCCTTTCAACCTTTGGTGAAAATATTAATATGCTTGAAAGTACTAAATATTCAATTCAACTCGAAAATGATTATTTAAGAAATCAGATAGCTCAAAAAAAATCCTTAACAATGAATGAAAAAAAGTCTCATAACCTGGGTTTTATTAAGATAAATAAAAATATTAAGTATATTCAGGATCAACCGATTGCGCTGAATTCTAATAAATTGTAAAAAGGAATAGGGTTAGGAAGCTGGTATTGAATTTGGGTGAGGTTAAGAGTGATAAGGCCCAATCCCCAATAACCCTAAACTAAACCAGCATCTTTACCTAAACCCATAAACTTAAAATTATGAGACTTAACATTATCCGATGGATTTTTTTCGTTTTCCTAATTCTTATAACTTTAAGATTGTTTTACTGGCAGGTATTTGCGCACGATGATTTAGTAGCCCGTGCTGAAGGTCAGAGAATAATTAAAAGAAATGTTGTGGCACCCAGAGGTTCAATGCTTTTTTCTGATGGCTCAATTCTTGCAGGTTCAGAACCAGCTTTCTCAGTTTTTATACAGCCAAGACAAATTGATGCGGAAATTGCAAAGGAATTAAGTGATGAAAAGAAAACAGATTTACTTTCTGCAGAAGCCCCATCAAACACAAAGGCTTTAATTGATCTTTATAAAAAAGATGCGGCAAAAAAGCTAGGTAGTTTTTTTAATCTTTTAGACTTCAGAGATTATGTCAGTACTGAATCTGCAGAAGTGACCGAAAAACAAATGGAAGATGCGGAAAAAGTAGCTGAAGCTGATGTCTATAAAAAAATAAGTGAAGATTTGAACTGGGTTTCTTTAAACCGGAAAGTTGATCTGGCGACAAAGCAGCAAATCGAAAGAATGAATATAAAAGGAATCGGGTTTGATGAAACAACCTTAAGATTTTATCCCGAAGGCTCATCCTCGGCTCATTTGCTCGGGTTTGTGGCTTCTGATGCATATGGTGATGATGCAGGATACTTTGGACTTGAGGGGTTTTATGACGGAGAACTTCGGGGAAAAAGAGGAACTTTAACTCAGGAAAAGGATGCTGTGGGTTTGCCAATTTTAATCGGAAAATTTTTAGTTCAGGAAGCAAAATCTGGAAAAACTTTAAAACTTAGCATCGACAGGACAATTCAGCATATAGTTGAAGATAAATTAAAGGAGGGTATGGAAAAGTATGGGGCAAAAGGAGCTTCTGCAATCGTAATGGATCCTAAAACAGGAAAAATCTTAGCCATGGCATCTTACCCTTCATACGATCCGCTGCGTGCTTTTGAATTTCCTAATCAATATCATAGAAATCCGATAACTGCTGATTCATACGAACCAGGTTCAACTTTTAAAGTTTTAGTTATGGCCGCCGCAATTAATGAAGGATTAGTAACTCCCGATGCAATTTGCGATATTTGTTCCGGGCCGCTATCTCTTTCAGGTTTCACAATTAGGACTTGGAACAATCAATATAAAACTGATTCAACGATGACTGATGTCATTATTCATTCGGATAACACCGGAATGGTTTTTGCCGGTAATAAACTCGGGATTGATAAAATGTATAACTATATAACCGGTTACGGATTCGGAAAACCGACAAAAATCGATTTACAGGATGAATCATCGCCACCGCTCCGGGAGAAGGATGACTGGAAAGAAATTGATCTGGCCACTGCATCGTTTGGTCAGGGAATTTCAGTTACTCCGATTCAGCTTATTACTGCAGTTTCAACTATAGCCAATGGCGGAAAATTAATGGAGCCGCAAATTGTTACAGAAATTCGTGATGCGGATAAAATTTATGAAATAAAACCAAGAGTTATTTCAGAGCCTTTAAAATATGAAACAACACAACAAGTGAAAGAGATGATGGTAAAGGCTGTTAATGAGGGAGAGGCAAAATTTGCCAAAATTAAAGGTTATAAATTCGCCGGAAAAACCGGAACAGCGCAGATCGCGGTTGCCGGACACTATGATGCGACTAAGACAATTGCGTCGTTTATCGGATTTGCACCTGCAGATGATCCTAAATTTATTATGTTAGTTCGTTATAGTGAGCCTAGTTCCTCAATCTTCGGAGCGGATACTGCTGCACCAACTTTTTTTGCTATCAGTAAAGAAATATTTACATATTTTGGAATTCCACCCACAGAGTCAGAATAATATTGAAATGTTTTCCATTTAGGGGTCGTGGAAGCCGGAAAGCGTATGCTCTATAATTAAGCGATGCATAAAAAGATCAGAAAACTAGTTCCTAACCAGGCAGTAAACCTCTTAAAACATTTGCCAACAGCGGTTATTGCTAATTTGATTTATGGCTTTCCCTCTAGAAAAATGAAGTTTATAGGTGTTACCGGAACTGACGGAAAAACCACGACAACCAATATGATTTACCGGATCTTAAAAGATGCAGGTTTCAATGTGGCGATGGTTTCGACAATTAATGCTGAAATCGGCGGAAAAAAAATTGAAACGGGTTTTCATGTTACCAATCCTGATCCGTTTATGCTTCAGGAATTGATAACTGAGGCTAATAGAAATAATACAGAGATATTTGTTTTGGAAGTGACGTCTCACGGTTTAGATCAATATAGAGATTGGGGAATTAATTTTGAAGTAGGAGTTATAACCAACATAACTCATGAACATTTAGATTATCATCATACTTTTAAAAATTATTTTAACGCAAAAGCCAGACTGATTAAGAGTTCACATTTCGCAATTTTGAATAGAGATGAAAAACATTTCGAAGAACTTTCCGCCCTCGCAAAAGGAAAAGTTATAACTTTTGGAATGACTGATGATTCTGATTTTAATCCTGAAGCCGTTGATTTAAAGCTTAAAACTGATGCAAAATATTATAGATACAACGCCTTTGCAGCTCTAGCCGCTTCAAGTGTTTTCGGTGCTGATAAAGATAAAGCATTAAAAACTTTAGCAGGATTCGCAGGACTCGAAGGAAGAATGGAAGAAGTGATTAATGATTTAGGATTAAAAATTGTAGTAGATTTCGCCCATACACCGAATGCTCTTGAAAATGTTTTAGAGGCTCTTCAGGAAAAAAATGATGGAAAATTAATCACTGTGTTCGGAAGCGCAGGCGCAAGAGATGAGGAGAAAAGACCTTTAATGGGATCAATTGCAGCTCAAAATTCTGATATCGCAATTATCACCGCTGAAGATCCCCGCGGAGAATTGGAAAAAATTAATGCCGCTATTTTGGAAGGAGCAGAAAAAGCCGGCGGTGTTTTAGGAAAAAATCTTTTCGTTGAGAATGATAGGCAAACAGCTATAAAGATTGCGATAAGTCTTGCAAAAAAAGGCGATACTGTGGGAATATTCGGCAAAGGTCATGAAAAAACAATGGCGCTTGACGGAAAAAATGAAACTCTGTGGTCTGATATTGATGCTGTCCGGAAAGTTTTAGATGAAAAAAAGTAGCAGAAAACCAAAGACAGAAAAAAAATCTGAGATTTTTGATAAAAGTAAAATCAGAATTCTGGAACAAACTTTAGGCGAGGAACGTGTTAAAGTTGATGAGTCTTTAAAATATCATTTGGAAAACGAAACTCCGGGTCACGCAACTGCTCTCTACATAGCCACCAGTTTTAAAGAACTTGAAACTGCCTTAAATTTAGCAGATGAACTTAAAATTCCTTATTTTTTAGTCGGAGCCGGAACGAAAATGTTTATTTCAGATTCTGGTCTTGCAGGATTTGTAATTAAAAACAGAACTAGCTCGATTCGTGTGAGTGGAGTTAAAGGTAAAGTGACTCCGACGGGGATTGGAGTGGAAGAGGCAATGGTTGAGGCTGATTCCGGGGTTAGTTTGCAGAAAATTAATGATTTTTTGAAAGAACAGGGTTTAGCGCAAATGAACTTTCCATATGTTCCAAATTCAACAATTGGCGGCTCTCTTTATGTTTCTATGCCGCTTCAGCTTATGACTCAAAAAATAAAGGTCTGGCAGGAAAGAGAAATTATTGATATAGATGTTCTTGATTTGAAACGGACAGATTTGGTAATGTCAGTTATCTTTAAGGTTAGATCTGCAAATTAATCTGAAGGAGCAATTACACGATGAAACTCGACGACATTTCTGGTTGGAAAAATATTAATCCGATAAAAAGACAGATGATTTCTGCAAAGTTTTTTATGGCGAGACAATATGCCAAAACTGTTTCACCTCAGAAAATTATTGCAGTAACCGTAACAACCGGTAAG
>JAKFWZ010000083.1 GCA_021731695.1 Candidatus Daviesbacteria bacterium
ATACAAATACGATTGTTGTTTTTACTAATCAATTAAGACAAAAAATCGGAGTGATGTTTGGTAATCCGGAAACAACAACCGGAGGGCTCGCACTGAAGTTCTATTCTTCAGTCCGTTTGGATGTTAGAAAAATTGAAAATATAAAACAGGGAGATATGGTTGTGGGTTCCAGGCACCGGGTTAAAGTTGTAAAAAATAAAGTTGCCCCGCCATTTAGAATTGCCGAATTTGATATGGATGATAATGGAATTTCGCATATGGGTGAGTTGTTAGACGTCGGTATCGAACTTGAGATTTTAACGAAAGCCGGAGCGTTTATTAAATGGAATGATAATTTGTTAGGACAGGGGAGACAGGCAGCGATTGCTCATCTTAAGGAAAATCCAAAAGATGCAGAAAAATTGGAAAAAGATATTAGACATGCATGGATGAAAAATAAAGAAGGCAAAGATCCGATGGTTGTAGGTGAAGAAGGCTCGGATGTCCCTGCGCTAGAAGAAGCTGTATAATATTTAAGTGTCCGCGAATAAATTTGCAGATATTATTTCCAGAATAATTGGTCCGCTGCTTTGGATGCCCCTTTTACTTTTACTCTTAATTTTTAAAACCGGTTTAGATGAAAATCAGATTTTAGTTATTTTTCCTTCACTCATTTTTCTTTTAGTGGTTATTCCTTTCGTTTATTTATTCATTGCTTTGAAAATGCATTGGGTTGCTAAGTGGGATTTGCCGAAAAGGGAGGAAAGAAGACCGATGCTCGCAATTCTTTTTGTTGGGTCGCTGATAAGTCTTTATATTATTTGGGCTTACGGAAATAAACTAATTCTGGACTTATACCTTTTGCTTTTAATGATTGGGTTTATTACTTCTTTAATTACAATTTTTTGGAAAATCAGCATCCATATGATTTTGGATACAACAGTTATTTTAATGATTAACTTTTTATTCGGCTGGCATCTTTGGCCGCTGCTTCTGCTTTTGCCTTTAGTTGCCTGGGCAAGACTTAGATTAAAACGTCACACACCAGCGCAACTTTTAGCAGGAATGACTTTATCTTTTATAATTTTTGTTGCAGGAATTAAATTCTTTAATCTTTAGAATAAACTTTTTGATGTGGACCAATTGCTAAAAAACGGACTGTATTTTTACCAATTATTTTATAAACGATTCTAATATCATCAGTGATGCTAAACGCCCACTGGCCGCTCATTTTTCCTGTAAGTCTATGATTTTTCAGGCGAGCATCTTCAGGCTTATGCTTAAATAAGATGATTTTTTTATCGACCAGAATTTTTATTTCAGAATCCAGTTTTAGTAAATCTCTGTACATTTGGTCAAATTTACTGCTGGATTTTACTCTCAGAATCATTTCTTTTTAGAAGGGACTTTTAGATGTAGAAAATAATTATGTATATCCTCGTCAGTTTCTAAAACAATATCATTTTCTTCCGGCTCAGCAGCAGATTTTAAAACTAAATCTTCAAACTCTTCTGTAAAACCATTTTCTGTAATTCTTTTCTGCTGGAGCAGGCGCCGTAGAGCATCCCGCATTAATTCACTTACAGAGGAATAGTGTTTATCTGACATTAATTTTTTAGCATCTTTATACATTTCTTTTGGCAAAGAGATGTTGATTGTTGTATTCATACAAAAATTGTATACTAATGATACAATTTTTGTCAATGAAAATTACTCAGATTGAAAAACAGAAAAATAACCCCGGAAGATATAATGTTTTTTTAGACGGTGAATTTACATTTGGCGCGGATGAGGATTTAATTGTTGACCGGAGATTATTAAAAGGGAAAGAAATTAATTCTGAAGAGTTGGAAATATTAATTAAGGAATCAGAAATCGGAAAATTAATGGAAAGGATGTATGGGTTGTTGTCGCGGCGCGCGAGATCTGAAGGGGAAATAAGAATATATTTAAAACAGCTGTCTTTTAAAAGAAAACTGAAAGGGGATTTAGAAATAAGTGAAATTGTTGCGGCTCAACTTATTGAAAAACTAAAGAAAAAGGGTTTAATAAATGATTTAGAATTTGCGAGGAGTTGGATTGAGTCAAGGTCAAAGAAAAAAGGCAAAGTTGCTTTAAAATCTGAATTATTTCAAAAAGGAATTGATAGGGAAATAATAGAAGAAGCTATCAGCTCTCAGTCGTCAGCTATCAGTGAAGCGCAAACTGCACAAAAACTTTTAGAAAAAAGAATAGAAAGATGGAAAAATTTATCAAAACCTGAAATAAAGCAAAAATCCCTTCAGTTTTTGATAAGTCGCGGCTTTGATTATGAAGCTTCAAAAGAAGTTGTTGAAAATTTTTTAAAAGAGGATTATACTTAACTCATAGTAGTAGAGAAGAACCTGAAAATGGTAAATACTAATTTGAATTATCTTCAAAATTAAACACATCCGCTTTTAGGCGGTTCTCTTACTGCAGAAAGATTATCAATTTGAAAAGATCATTCGGACCATCAGAATCAACATATCAGCCTCAACAGGCACCTTCAAATCAGCCAAGTATTGATGTTAACGCTAAAGAAAAAGAACTTGCAAAACGCGAGGGGATTTTAGAAGAAAGAGAAAGGTTAATTGCACAAAGGCTTCAGTCAGTTGATGAAAAACTCATAATCATCGAAAAAACACGTAAAGATTTAGTTTCTAAATTAGAAAAATCATCTTCGATGAGTGGTGAAGAAGCAAAGAAAGTTTTGCTGGAAAATCTCGAAAAAGAATTAGCCGGCGAGATGAGTAAAAAGATTAAAGAATCAGAAGATGAAATTAAATTCAGATCGGATGAAAAGGCAAAACAGATTTTGGCCGAAAGTATGTACCACGGGGTAACAGATTATATTTCAGAATACACAACCTCGACAGTCAAACTTCCTGACGAAGAGATGAAGGGAAGAATTATCGGTAAAGAAGGACGCAATATTAAGGCTTTTGAACAATCGACAGGTGTTGATGTTGTAATGGATGACGAACTTCCCGACTCTCTTATTTTATCCTCTTTTGATCCTGTAAGACGTGAGATTGCAAAAGTTTCTTTAGAGAGACTTATGGCAGACGGCAGAATTCAGCCGCAAAGAATTGAAGAGATTGTTGAAAAAACCAAAGAAGATATTGAAAAAATAATGTTTGAAGCCGGAGAAAAGCTTTGTTATGACGCGGGTGTTTTTAATTTACCTCCTGCAGTTATCGCAATGCTTGGAAGATTTAAGTATCGATTTTCGTTTGGTCAAAACTTAATTCAACACAGCCTGGAATTAGTTAAAGTTGGGTCTGCAATTGCCAGAGAATTAGGAGCAGATGAAGGTGTTGTTCGAATGGGTTGTTTGCTTCACGATATCGGTAAAGTTGTAACTGATGGAGATGAAGGAACACATGTTGAAAAAGGTGTGACATTCCTTAAAAAAGAGGGAATTGATCAAAAAGTTATTGATTGTGTTGCACAACATCACGAAGATGAACCTTTCTCTTCAGTTGAATCAGTAATCGTGGCTATAGCTGACGGAGTTTCAGGCGGAAGACCTGGTGCAAGACATGAAAATGTTCAGGATTACTTTAAAAGACTAAATGATATTGAAAGAATTGCAACTTCATTTGAAGGTGTTGATAAAGCGTTTGCGGTACAGGCTGGTAGGGAAGTTAGAATTATTGTGCAGCCGGACAGAATTGCTGACGATGAATTACCCAAATTAGTTCGTGATATTGGTACCCAAATTCAAAGAGAAGTTATGGTTCCGGGAGCTGTTAAAATTACAGCAGTCAGAGAAACCAGAGCACAGGAATCATTCCTTACTTCAGGTAGTTAATTTTACTCTCAACTATCGGTAATTTTTTGATGTTCTCAGCCATTTCAAGGGCTTTACAAACCAAGTCTGATTCGCTATATTCTTAAAGATCATATGACCAAAAATCAGCTGATAGAAAAAGTCGCAAAGAAATCACACTTAACAAAACGAGCAGCAGCGGATGCGGTAAATTCTGTTTTTACTCTGATTAAAGATAACCTTGTTCGCGGCGAGAAGACCATAATCACTGGTTTTGGTACATTTTTAGTTCGCTCACGAGCTGCAAGAAGAGGCCGAAATCCTCAAACCGGTCAGACAATTCAGATACCTTCTAAAAAACTTCCTTCATTTGTAGCTGGCAAAACGATCAAACGCCAAGTTAAGTAAGCTTGTCGTTATGCTTTTGCTGCGCAAAGTAAAGATTTCAGGTAGGCTAGCTCACCCAATACCCGTTAATAAACAAAACCAATAAAAGTCCCTGAAGCATAATACAAAACATAATCCATAAGTCAAAAAGTTTTTTATCTTTTATCAGCGCAAGCAATATTAAAGCCGGAAAAATTACCAAACCATAGCGGTGAACTGCCTGAAGAGTTCCGGTTGTGATTGGTAAGATTAAAGCGACTGCAAAAAAGAAAACATAAGAAATTCTCATTTTAAAATAAGAAATGATGAGAAGTATTAGGAAAATAATAAAAAACAGAAATTCAATTAAGGTTTGAGCAACAGGTCCGATACGAAAAAAATTATTTTGCACAAGTTTACTAAAATAATCTAAAGGAGCGCTCCAAGGGGTAACAACGAATCTTTTCCAATAACTTTCCTGATGAATAAAAGCAAAAAAATCGCCCTGGGTTTTATAAAGAAAGAAACAATAAAGAGAAAAAGGAATAAATGAAAGTAAAAAATAAATAGTTTGTTTTGTAAAAATATTTCTAAAATTAAAATTTTTGAAAATAAAAGAAATAGTATAAAACGAAACAAAAACAAGGGATGAAATACAAAGCACAATCAAAACGAGATCTATTATGCCAGAAAGAAAATACTGATTTAGTTCACTCGAAATTTTAAGCAGAAAATAAACTAAAAAAGAAGTTGATACAAAAAGAAGAGAAATTCGTCCAGGGAAAGAAGACATGATTTCTTTGATAGACGGAGCTTTTATAGTTTTTGAAAAATATTCAATTCCAATTGCGAGAATAACTGCAAGCCCTATGAGGCGGGTTAATGCAGAAAGAGATGCAAATAGAAATGCTAACTTCCATTGTTTTTTTCTCGCAAAATAATAAGATGCAATACATAAAAAGAAAAACAAAGATTCAGAATAAACAGAACCAAAGTAAAATGCAGTAGGAAAAGCTAACGTTACCAAAACCGCTTTTTCTGCCACCGCGTTTTTGTAATCTATCAAAATAGTTTTATAAAGAAAAAACAAAGCAGCGATAAAACTTAAGTTGGAAATTATTACTCCGCCCCAAACAGAGGGTATTTTTAAATAAGTTAATAAGGTAATTAAGACTGGATAAAGGGGAAAAAATACGACTTGAAATGGATGCAAATAACCATTCTCTGCAATACCGCGGAAATGTCCGCCGTCCCAATTTGCAAATCTAAGCCAGTAATCAATATTTGGGCTGGGCCATCCCAAACCTTCAGGAGAAAGATGGTTAGGTAAAAAACTTAGACCAAAAAAAGCAACCAGTGTAATTATTATTCTCCAACCGATGAAGAGAATAAGGATATTTTTTAATATTTCAAGATTTTTCGAACTTAGTATTTTAAATTTTCCTGTCATAAAAATCATCCCGCAAAAGGATTTTTGGACAGGTTAATATCAAAGAATTTCATGAACAGATCTTTTTGTAAAGGTATTCCGGTTAATACCGGGTAAACAATTAAAAATCCTATTAAAATTAATCCTAAGATAATGAATCCTAAATACTTTGAGTTTCTTTGTTGCATTATCAACTTGATTTGAAAAGCGAGTGCTATGCATAGAAATGGAACGGATGGACTGTAGTGATATAAAAACATAATTCTCGGTGAAAAAATCCAAGGTAACCAGAAGCCAAAAAACCCGAGTAAAACTACAACATAACTATCCTTTAATGATAAATGAATTCCTGTTGAATGTTCCTGAATTTCATGACTATTTTGTAGGAAAGAATTCTTTTTCGCAAAAGCTAAAAACAAATCATAAATTGAAATAAAAATTGCACCTACTCCAAGCCAGAATAAAACCGGATTTCCTGATGCAAAAATATTAGAAACCAGTCCGTTTTTATGGTATTCAACAAAGTACCAAACCGGATACAAATTTAACGGCCAACTCCATGCAGGTGATGAATAATCATGGGTTGCTTTGAGATTTGAATGATACCACCAGATTTGTCTTTGAAGTTCTACAAATTGATCGGTTGTATGGCTTAAAGAAAAAAACGGAATATAGGAAATAAGATAAACTGCAGGGACTATTAAAATAAAATAAGCTAAGGTTTTTGAAAATTCCGCAAATTTAATTTTTCTGTTTAATAAAAAGTAAAAAAGTAAAAGCCCGTTAATTCCGAGTAAATATGCTGCAGACCATTTGCTCGCAAATGCCAGTCCTAAAAATAAAGCAGAAAAAAAGAACTTTTTATTGAGTAAAAACAAAACGCTGGCAAGAGAAAATGTAACCAGATAAATATCATTCATTCCGGTTCTGGACTGCACAAAATTTAATCCGTCAATTGAAAAAATGAATGCAGCGATTAATCCGGAATTTCTGCCGAATAATTTTTTACCCAAAAGATAAACTAGAAAAACTGAGATGACTCCTAAAATTGAACCCGGCAGTCTCCATCCAAAGGCTTCCGTGTTTTGACCTGGATATTCATTAAAAAAACCTAATATATACATTGAAGAAGTCATTATTTCTTTAGCTAATGTAGGATGAGTCCACTCAAATGCGACTCCCGGAGGCGGTGTTGTCCACCACTCCCAAGCTTCTTTTGAGCCTTTCAAATATTCTTTTGCAGTGAATCCATGATAAACCTCATCGAATACATAAGCATTTGGATAGTCGAGTCGATAAAACCGCAGGAATGCTGCAAAGATCAGTATCGCAATTAATATTTTATTACTTTTTAAAAAATTACTCATGTTTATGTCTGATTATTATTCTTGTTATGGTAATAGTTATTAGTAAAAAAAGTAAGGTAGAAATTATCGATAGTATTTTTCCGTCTTTTTCTAAAAATTCATAAAATCCGGGAATATATAAAACTTTGGGAGTTTGCAAATAAAACTCATTGTAGTAAACATAAACAAAATAAAGATTTATTAAATGCAGGAAACTTAAAATTGCGGTTAGCATTAAAAGCATTTTAGATTTATAAAAAAGAGCGGTGACAATTAAAAAAGGAATCGCTGAAAATAAATATCTTTCGTGGACCCTAGTTGGTAAAAAGAAAAAGAATAAAAATGCAAGAGAAGAAAACAAAAAAACATCCAGTTTTTTCTTGTAGAATATGAGATAAAAATAAATCCAAAAACTTCCAAATAAAATTATGCCCCAAATTCTATATGGTAAAAACCAGAGATTTGTTGAATCATCTATCCAAAATCCAAAACTCCCCCAGGTGTTATACGCAAACAATGAATTGGCTTTATAGTCCTGGGACATTTTGATAATCAAATCAAAAACTCCAAAAATCGGGCTATTTGGAAAATAAGGAACTGACAAAATAATAATTGTCAGCAGTGCAGGGAGGGCGAGTTTTACAACTGTTTTTATAGAAAAGTTTTTTAAGATATACAAACCAAAAACCGGTGCTAAAGCAATTGCCTGAGGTTTTATTAAAAGCGATAATCCTAAATATATTGAAGAAGAAATTAGTTTTTTCTGATTTAGATAATATATCGATAAGAACAAAAATAAAGTCATCAGTCCGTCGTATGCTCCCCAAATACTGGCATTAAAAATTAACACCGGATTAAAAAGACAAAAAGCTAAACCATAAAAGGCGATATGTTTACCTGAAGTTTTAAGTAGTTGTTTATAAACAAAATATGATAGAACAAGATCTGCAAAAATCGATGGAAGCTTTAAGATAATATAATACTGGGCATCATTTGGTAAAAAGATTACTTTTAACATTCCCAATAAATAAAATACATAAATCATCCCCGGAGTGTAGCTTGTCCAAACATCTGCTGAATAAAATCCGCCAAAACCAGTTTCCAGAACTCTGATACTCCATGCAAAAAAAGTATTTGTATCAACAAAAAATCCCGGAAAATTTGCAAATATCAAACGGAGTAAAAATCCCGAAAGCAGCAGGTAGTACAATACTAAATTTTTACTAATGTTTCTAATTATCTTTGTATGCATCTGGGGTCATATTGATAGCAACAGCGATGAGCAAAAAGTTTGAAATTAGAGCAGTCCAAAAAAGAAAGAAATCCTGCGATTCCATTTTTAGAAAAGCCAACCATTCTGAATAATTTAATGGAAAGATATATGTATGCATGATAATACTTATACAAAGTACAAACAAACTTAAAATCCATCTTTTTTTAAGTAGCATTTTTATATCAATTAACGGAATCATAAATAGAAACCATGTCAGATATTGATTTGAAACTACTTTTGAAAAGATTAAAAAAACCAAAAGTAAAAATGATAAAAATATAAAATCAATTCTTTCCCAGCTTTTTCTTTTTAAAAAGTAAATTAAATAACAAAGGCTAAGAGGTAAAATCCAGAAATAATTATAAAACTTAATTGAAGGATAAATATCAGTTCTTAAAATGGCATTAATTCCGTATGCGCTTTCAAATCCCGGAAGTGCGTTTCCGGAAATTGAATATAGAAGATAAATTACACTTGCCCAAACACTTTCTGTACTGACTGATTTATGACTATGAAAGTTATAACTCACTAAGGTATCAGAAAGACTGATATTGAAAATAAAAGTATAAAGAAAAACAAAAGATAATAAAGCGGCGGTATAAACAAAAAATAATTTAATTGAACTTAAAAAATTGTATTTTTTAAAATTCTGAAATAGTAGATATGGTAGGAAAATAATTGGATAAACTTTTGTTATAACAGCCAGCGCTAAAATTATTAAAGAAAATATCTTTTGATTTTTATCCCAAAGATATAGCCCAAGTATCGTCAGCAATATTACTAAAAGATCAAAACGGAAAAGCAAAATCGGCCCCAGTAGAATTAGAAAAAGAGAAATTAAAAAAATCCCTTCTGTGC
>JAKFWZ010000001.1 GCA_021731695.1 Candidatus Daviesbacteria bacterium
AAGGTTGTAAGAATATTAAAACAATTAACCGAAATGCATGTGTGATATACAGCATTTTAAGTTCGCAATGATTAGTTAAAACAAATTTTAAGAACTTACTGCTATGGGATATCTATTTTAAAATAGATATGTTAGTATTACCACTCATGGCATATTTTAACCGCGATAGTCGAGGCGGCGGACGGGATTTTAATAGAGATAGTCGGGGCGGAGGCGATAGAGGCAGCTTTAATAGAGGCCCAAGACGTCCCTCAGAAATGTTTCACGCAGTCTGCAGCAAATGCGGACAGGATTGCCAGGTTCCTTTTAGACCAAGCTCAGATAAACCGGTATATTGCAGCAATTGTTTCGATAGAGATACAACTCCCCGAAGAGAAAATACCGGAGATAGAAACGAAAGCAGATCTAATTTTAGATCTGAAAGACCAAGTTATTCAGATAGATCATCCAGCCAACCAAGCTTTAGATCAGAAGGCCCGAGAGAATCATTCCATGCAGTTTGCGCCAATTGCGGAAAAGATTGCACACTTCCATTCGAACCCAGAACAAACAAACCTGTTTATTGCAGTAACTGTTTCGAGAAAAATGGTGGAGATTCAAGAAAAACTGAGCAAAGACAACCAGCTCCACAGGATAACGAAAAATTAGATGCATTAAATGCTAAATTAGATAAGATTTTAGAATTATTAGGTGCGGAAATTGAGGTAGAACCAGCTGCAAAACCTGAAGTTAAAACAAAAGCAGAACCTGTAAATGCAGAAATCTCTGACAGTACCGAAACTACTGACAATACTGAACCTACTGAAGGTGTGGCTGCAGAATCTCCTGCAGAAGTAGAAGTTGCAACTGAGCCTACTCTTCCTTCGGAAGCTAAACCTGAAAAAGTCAGAAAATCTTCTAAAAAATCCGCTTAAAATACTCTGTTCGGTATAATTAGTGAACTAATAAAACTCAAACTTTTCTTTATTGTGGAATTCAACATTAGAGCGACTTCTATTACTATTTCGGATCAAAACAAAAACATCTAGTCCTTAGTGGAGATTACCCTAATGAAGCTCCACGGGCTTACGCCCGTGGTTTCTTCTAGCTTCAAGCGGCTAAGGTCGCTTGTCCTCACACTACGTGTTCGGATAATCTTCATCCGCGAGCTAATGCTCGTGGTTTTAAGATTTGTCGCTATAAAGTTATGGCAGAAAATGGATTACAAGCAGAAATTGATCAAGCAAAATCTTAATTTGGCGAAGAATTTGAAGTTTTAGTCAAACGCGAAGACAATGTTACAGCAATTCAGCAGAAAAATCTAATGTCTTGCGTAGTTCTCTAAAATCTCATTTTCCTGTTTTAAAAATATCTCAAAACTTGTAGGGCCTGAAACTGCTTTGATTTTTCTTGATTTTAATTTACCTTCTCTAACCATAACTGAGATTGTTGATGGAGAAATTTTAAATTGATTTACAAGTTCATATGTTGCGTACCAGCTGGTTCTGTCAGAACAGATAGATACAGGAATTGCACCGATATTTAAGGCATTTTGACAGGATAAACATTTTGTACCGTTATGATCCCACCAACCTGTGTCTCCCGTAATAGATGCGTGGCAAATAATGCAGTTGTAATATTCTCCGTCGGACTCTAAATAGAAACCTTGAGGTTCTGAAGCTAAACGTTTTAATCTGTGAGATTCAATCTTTGTTATGAATTCATCATAACTCATTTGAGCTGTTTACGCAACTTCTGTCATCCTGGACTTGATCCAGGATCCAGAAAAATCAGCCTGGATTCCGTGTCAAGCACGGAATGACAAAAGCCAATCTAAAATCAATGGAAAACGTGTGAAGAAACTAATCTACAAAGGTTAAAGCGATGCCTTTTTTATTAGCTCTACCAGTTCGACCAATTCTGTGAACATAATCATCATAAGAATCAGGTAATTCGTAATTAATAACGTGGGTAACATCCGGAATATCTAATCCTCTTGAGGCTACATCTGTCGCCAGTAAAATCTGAATTTGGTTTTGTTTAAAATCTTCTAAAACTCTTTTTCTTGCGCCTTGTGATTTATTTCCGTGAATAACTCCGGCTTTAAAACCTCTGAATAATAATTCTTTGTGCAAATTATCAACTCCGTGCTTTGTTGCACCGAATACTAAAACCTTATCAACGCCGTCTGCAATTAAAACATCATGTAATTGATCAACTTTTTTATCGCGGCTTATTACTTTAATAACATCCTGCTCAACACCTTCTGCAGTAGACGCCTTTTTAACTGAAACTGTAACCGGATCGTTAACAAAGTCCTGTAAAATTTCATTAATTTTTCCTGAAATTGTGGCTGAGAAGAATAGTGATTGTCTGACTTTTGGTAAAAGTGAAATAAAATACTTAACATCATCAATAAATCCGATATCGACCATTAAATCAACTTCATCAAGTACAAAAATTGAAAAATCTTCTAAATATAAATTGCGTCTTTGAATTAAATCTTTAATTCTTCCGGGAGTACCAACGACAACATGGGGATTGCGTCTTAAGTTAATAATTTGCCTTTGGGCATTCGTGCCCCCGATAATAAGGGCTGAATATAATTTCATGCCTTCTGTAAAGCTTCTGAATTCTTCAGCAATTTGCACTGCCAACTCTCTCGTAGGAGCAATAATTAAAGCTTTTTTCTGTCTGTCTTTAAAAATTTGTTCAATTAAGGGAATTAAGAATGCTGCAGTCTTTCCGGTTCCTGTATTGGCTATACCAATTAAATCCCGACCTTCTAAAATCGGATCAATTGCATCGTCCTGAATTGGTGTTGGAGTCTTATAACCTTTGCGTGTGATATTTGCTTTTAAAGGGTTTGCAATTTTAAATTCTTCAAATGATTTATGTTTAGGTTCATAAATTGTAGTCTCTTCCGCCGTTTCAGCTTTTTTAATAAAAACATTTACATCCTCGCCAAATGAGGCTTGTCTGAATCTGTTTCTTCCGCCAAACCTTCGGGAACTGCTGAATCCCCCGCTTCGCGAATTATTAAAACTTCTGAATCTGTTTCTGTTGTTATACATAAATGTGATACGAGATACGCAATAAGCAATAAGCAAAAGTTTTAAGGCAGATTCTACTTCTGCATTTTACATGTTACTTGTTGCGTATCCCGTTTAAAAATAATTGAAAAGAAATATTTCGCAGAATCTCTAAAGACCTGCTTTTAAAAAATTAATTGGATTGCTCCTAAAAATCTTTGGAGCCAAAATGAATATTTATCCTGAAAGGAGAAACTTCCCTGACTCGGGTTCTTAATCAACTTGTGTAAGTATAACTTACTACCGAAGGAAATGCAAATTACTTCTTTTTATTGTTTTTATTAGCCGAAGATTGAGGCAAAACAAATTTTATATAACCTAAAATCATTGCAATAATCACTCCTGCACCAACAACCAAAAATCTGTAAATGTCATCATTGCTCGAAAAACCTCTTATAACAGAATAGCCTAAAGTTAAAACACCGCCGATTAATAATCCGTCGGCAATCGTCGGAATCTTTTTAAAGAAAATTAAACTTAAAACCAGCATTAAGATCGAAAATGCCAAGGATGCCATTGAAACATTCCGGTTATAAAGTTCAAGATCTTTTTGATATTGTTTACTCTGCGCATCAAATGCTTCCTGCTCTAGAATAAATTGAGCAGATGGAGTTCCAGCAGGTTCTGGATACGGCCGGCTGTATTTTAAGGTGAGGGGTGTTTCGGGATAAACCGGGCCTTTATAGAATGCAGCGATTCCGACGCCGACGAATGTGGCTAAAATAATTCCAAGGAAGACAATATAAACATATTTAATCAGCATATTCTTAGTATAGCAATATAAATCAAGTTGCGTCATTGCGAGGAGGCATAGCCGACGCGGCAATCCCAGAGCTTACCAAGATTGCTTCTTCACTACGTGATATCGCAATGACGAGATGTTTATGGACAGCCTGAAGAAGTATTTGTATTTCCTCCGACCACTACACTAACCGAGGAGGATGAATTGCCTGTTGTCGTTATTGAACTTCCACCGGTATTTCCAGAATTAGAATTCCCTCCTGAATTTGCATTGGAGTTTATATTAAAGCTTATATTAGAATTGTTAGTTTGATTGACAGTGCAATTACTAGAGTTAGTTACATTAACTGTGTTTGTCGAACCATTTCCATTGCCTGAAATAATTACTGTTGTTCCCCCGCCTGTTGGTGATCCACTTGGGGATGGAGTTGCAGAAGGGCTTCCTGAAGGTGTTGCACTTGGACTAGATGATGGTGAACCAGATGGTGTGGCAGAAGGAGAGCCCGAGGGGGCAGAACTCGGGCTTGCGCTTGGAGAACCAGAAGGAGTTTGCGAGGGAGAAGGCGTAATACTTGGAGAAGGACTCGGGAAATTGGCCGCCGCTGTAAATGTATTATTTATATTAGAAGCGGTATCAGAAAACATACCAAAAACGGTTTTATTAACGATAGCTAAAGATAGAAATAAAAATACTGCGAAAAGAAAAAATGTTTTTCTCATAGTTGTCATTCCCGCGAATCGTCATTGCGATATCACGTAGTGAAGAAGCAATCTTGGTAAGCTCTGGGATTGCCGCGTCGCTATGCTCCTCGCAATGACGGGCCAAATCTCTCCATAATCCTCTTCTCCGTTTGTTTTTCAATTTCCTTTTTAATATTCCAAAGTTCAAAACCGATAAATATTAAGGTGGGTAATATTATAAACATTAAAAACCCCGGAATAGTTTTTAAGTAGCCTGAGATTCTGCCGATTGCCGGGATATTTACAAAAGTTTTGCCGATAATATCTTTTGAAGAAACTAAATCTGTGTCTGCGGAATTATTAGCGTCCCCCTTTGTTTTATAAAATATTTCGGACGGTGCGGGAGAGTTTGGCAAAGGTGATACTAAACCGGAAACTGAATTGCCATTTTTATCAGTTATATCAACAACTCTGTGAGTAACATTAATATTTTTTCTTTTAAAAGTAATAACGTCCCCTTTACCAATTTGATCAGCAATTTGCGTGTAAACAATACTTCCTGTTGGAATTGATGGGCTCATACTTCCGGATAAAACTGTAAAAGATTGAAACCCTCCGAAAGCTGAAGTTCTCGATGTAATTAAAGTTAAAGCAATAATAGGGATTAGGACAAAAACAATCGCCGAGAAAATTATTTCAGAAGTTTTTTTAGCAAATCTAAGAACCTTTGCATATTGGGGGAAAATATTTCTAATTGGTTTGTTAAAAAAATTTTGCTCTTTCATTTGCTCTTTTCCCTTCGGGGGCGGTTAATAATCATTCCCACCCCCGAAGCCCGTCTAACTAACTACCTAATCAGTTGTCGTAAAGACAAAGCTAAATGTTCCTGCATCTGCTCCCTGATAAGCATTACTTGCTCCTGGGTTTACCGTAATCTTGGCTATTATTAAATGACTACCAGGTCCGGCGATACCAAAACCTAAGTCAATATTCGTCCAAGCTGGAGAGTTCAAAGGTGCTGAACCTCTTAATACATCTCCTACGTCTATAACTGCGTTTCCGTTAACATCGTCCCAGATCTCAAGATCTAAAACATCAGAAAGATCAAAAGCCGAAGTTGGTGCTACTGGAAAAGTTATATCAGTCAATGTTGTAGTAGTTGATGCTAATGTCCCAGTATTGGCTAAATCAATTACCTGAGAATATGAATCACCAGGTGATGCGTTAGTCACTGAGAATGCTGGAGTTGAGGTGCTGCCTCCCACTTTGGCTTCCAATACTAACTCGCCTGCTGCAAAAGTATTACCTTCTACTGTGTCTGTTGAACTAAAAGCTGCAAATGTCGCACCTCCCATAATTGCTAAGGAAGAAAAAATCGACATTGCGCTCATTGCTATTTTTTTATTCATTTATATTCACCCCCCTTCTTTTTTATTGTTTAGAAAACTAAAAGTTTTGTCATTCAGAGCCCCGCTTGCGGGGCGTGGAATCCTGATTCTGCATTAAATGCAAATCAAGATTGCGACGTCACTTCGTTCCTCGCAATGACTATTCTTGGATTCCCTTCTTCAAGGGAATGACGCTTGTTACTGCCCCACGAAAAAACCGGCAATATAGCCGGTTAAATTAAACTATTTAAATTGTTGGGCAGTTTCATAACTAACCAGATTATATGAATATGACTCCACAATCAGTCAACTGGGATCATCTAATCTAAACAGAAGCAAATAAAATCTAACTTAATAAAAATAGTTTTTACTATATCAAGTGAGTTAATAGATCCCCGAGTAGTACGAGGGATACTATATCAATTGAGAATCTAGATTCCGGATCCCCCTTGTCAAATACTTTCCAATGGAAACTTTTTGTAAGCGATCTCCTGACTGCGCCAGTCCAGTAGTTCGGAATAACAGCTGTTATCGTGGTCTTGCGGATGACGAAGCAGAAGCTGAAGGAGTAGCTTCTAATAATTTAATCTCAGAACTTATTTGGGTAATTTCCTCTTGCGGGTCGGACAATTCAATTTCACTGGTTTCAGTCTGTAATTGCCTCAAATCAGGATCATCTACAACCTGAATACTTTCTTGTTGTGCAGGTTCAGTATTTTGCATAGACCAGAAATAATAACCGCCAACTCCCAAAAGCACGATAATCACTACGAGAATTAAAACCATCATAATCATTTTTTTAGATCCTCCGGGAGATTTAACTACTCCTGTTGGCGGAAGATCTGCGGGTAAACTTTGTCCTCCAGCGGGTTGCATAGGAACGCCCATTGGCATTTCGGTTGGCTTTGCAACATCAGCTGAAAGAGGTTGAGGTGAAATTGGGTTTACAGGTGAAGTTGTCGGATTAGTTGGTTCCATTATTGCCTCCTTGTAATGAACTTAACACACTTGAAATTGCATTTGAAAGGGCTTGCCTGACTTCAACAACTTGAGTATGAGTAGCTCTTAAATCTGACTGCAGGGCATTTTTAGCGGCGGCTGCATCTGATGCTGCAGTGGCTTCTGTACTTAAATTAATAGTGTAATCTTTGGCTGCCTGGGCTTCTACTGCCGCGCTGGCTTCTGACCATTGAGATTCAACCTCTGCTATAGCCGAGTCCAATTCACTTGAAGAAATCGTTGAAGCTTTACTTTTCAGTCTTTCCAGAATCTGTGAGATTTTATCCAGAGATTCCTGCATATTTTTAGTTTTCCTTGAGTTAATATCATTTAAATTTGTATTTATAAGTTCGAGCCTGTTGGCTTTATTTTTATCCTTGAATCGGGCGAGTTTTTGTTTGAGCGCTGCTGATTTTGAGGCTAGGTTTTCGCGTCGGAGGTCAATTTTGTTTTCCAGCTTTAGAAGACCTGCTTCTTCATTTTCGAGAAGTTTTTCCTCCCTTTCCATCTTCTTTTCAGTTTTAAGTCTTGCTGCAGCGGATCCCTGTTGAGGTTTAACTTTTAGTGTCGTTTCCGAAGTAATTGAATTTGTATTTTCAGCATAGACAGGATAAAGAGGTGTTAGATAAGCGGATGTTGTTACAACTGTAGCGACGAGAAGTATTGGCAGAATCTTTTTCATTTATAAAAACTGTAGCAAAGAGAATAGGAACTTGTCAAATTTACTGAGAGGATCTTTTTCTTAAAATATAAACTCCACCGGCAACAACCATTACCGCAATTAAAGTTAACGCATGATCAGGGCTAACGAAAGGATGCATTAGCGCAGTTTCAATATGGTCATCAGGAAGATTATGAGCATAGGCATGAATCGGTGTAATAAATGCCAGAGTAATAACCGATAAAAGCAAATTAAGAAACTTTCTCATGAAGTCAGTCTAAAATAGCACTTTAGCCAGTGGAATAAAACAGGTAATATTATTTCGGCCTGGAGGCTTCTATATTTGCATGAAAAATGGCCTTCTCTCTTTTTGTAACTCGATCAACAAGTGCTATTTGCTCTTCAGGCGAAAGGACGCCTGGTGTTGGTTCTATAACCACCAAGCTTCCTTGCATCTCTTCAGCATTGGGTGAAGTTCTCCCATTGGAACTTTTACTCCATAAGCTCTCTCACCATTTATTACCGGAAGAGGTTTTATTCTTAATAAATTTGGGTGTGGTTCCTTACCTGCACCACTTTGATTTTTTGTTTCTAACATAGACTCTCCTTTTTTATATTTTTAAACAAGAATTTCGAAGTTTACAGGAATTGATTAAATTAAGCAATACGAGCGGTTTGGGTAATCTAAAGATATTGGCGCAGCATTAAATTGTTAATACAATGAAAAAAGCTGTGTATCAATTAAATCAAATACCTTCTGAAGCTAAAATCAGAAAACATTTAAAGAAGATTGTCTTTGGGAGT
>JAKFWZ010000090.1 GCA_021731695.1 Candidatus Daviesbacteria bacterium
ACCCCGTTAGATAATTCCCAGACATCCAACTTCGCAAGATACATATTTGATGCGAAATCAGCATTTTTTTAAATCAGTTTAATATCTAACGGGGCAAGCGCGCACTTAAATTCAAAAAGCCTTAAACCCGTAAGTCGCGACAGGGCCAGCGCATACCAAGTTAGCTGTTCAATGGGTTTTTCTTTGGCAGCGTTAGGTTTGTAGTCCAACAAATGAACCTGACCATTACGGATTTGCACAAAGTCAATATGCCCAGTTAGCAATTTTGGCAAATCTGTCGGTGTTTTTTTCCCTTTGAGCAAAATTTTCCCGTCGTCCGATATTTTAAACTTCAATATGTTTTCCATATGAGCAATGTCTTCGCGCCGAATATATACGGGCACTTCCGTGGCCACGGTGCAAGAGTCATTGGCTATTATAAACCGTTGAAGCTGTTCGTGGCGGGCTTTATTATTTTTAACCGCCTGAAGCGCAAAGGCTGCCAGGCGGTTAGCATAATTAAATTTTCCTTTGACAATTCACCCCGTTAGAGACTTTGATTAACTCATCAAGATGCATATGATAGACGATTTTAAAAAGTAACCATAACTAAAGTTACAAAAATCTCTAACGGGGTCAATATCCGATTTGTCCAATTTAGACTTTATTTCGCTCATTCTACAAGAGTCTTGTCTGCCAGAGGCGGATCCGCCTCTGGCGGAAAAGTACTGGTGCGGGGTTTCGGAAGACACATTGTCCAAATATTCTTTTAAAGGCGCAAGATTGCGGTTGCCAAATTCCTTCACCCCGTTAGAGACAGAAAACATTTTAGGCGATTCTTCAGATATCGTTTACCTGGGCCAGATTTGAGATACTTTTCCCTTGCTGTAGCATCTTGTTGGTTCAAACACGCTTCGTAATAGATCAAAATAAAAGGTCCGCGACCCTTCGTGGAAACAATTTTATTTTGGTTGTGCAACACAAAACGATTCCGTAAATTTTCGGTATAACCCGTATACCACTTTTTATCTTTTGTACTTTGTAAAATATAAATATAGTACATCATAGCGAGTCTCTAACGGGGTAAAGCATTAAATAAGTTTTAGGTCGGTGATAGCGAAAACGGCAAAGCTGGCGATGCGCCAAAGTAACCACCTCCACTGTTTCTTGGGGCTTGCACAATTTAATGGCAAAAGGTCTTAGTCGTTCGTAGCGACAAAGGTTTTTATAATCTTCCAACCAGTTCCATAAAGTTCTAGGCTCTGGGTTTATGTTAAATTTTTGTTTTAGAAGATTGCAGGTTTGTTCTAAAGTAAAGCCCAAGTTATAAAAACTCATTCCTTCAATTATCACATTTAGCGGAAATTTATTCCCTTTGACATCTTGAGCTGTAAAAGTTCGTTTACATTCCGGATTTTTGCATTCGTAAAGCTGAACTACTTGGTGCTTGTTTTGCCTGGTTCCACGCTTAATAAAATCTTTAGAGTTGCAATATGGGCAGGCTTCAGCAAGTTTGGATACCCCTATATTTGCTTCATCTACCTTGGGCAGAAACAAAGCCGTAGTTTTAAATTCTTTTTTTATTTCTTCTTTTTGTTGCTTATTGGACATTATGCAAATTTTACCAATTTAGTATACCATAAAACCAAAAATAAAAAAAATTTTAAGGAATTATCGCCAAATGGGCTTTTGAGATAAAGATTTACTCACCTCACGGCTTTTTCCTATAAAAAACTCACGACTTTTTCCACTTTTTGGGTTTACCAGCGCTATTCGTGATACAAAAACGGCTCCAAATGGAGCCGTTTTTTATTAAAATTATTGAGGGTTTTCAGCTGGCGCTGGAGCAGGTTCCGGCAGAGGAGGAGGCGGTTCCGGCGCTGCTTCTACCACAGGCTCTGGGGAGCCAGACGCTTCAGTCGCTAATTCTTGGTCCTGTCCTAAACTTGCGGAGTCAGGCAAAGGCTCGTTCAAAACTTCCGCCAATGGCGGAACTACTTCTGCCACAGGAGCCGAAGGTGCAGGCGGAACCGGAGTGTCTGAACCGGCTTGTTCGTCTAATAATTTAAGCAATGCTTTTAGTTGTTCTTTATTCACACAAACATCTTCGGTACACAACTGTTCGGCTTCCACTTTTTTTGCTTTTACAAAATCCGCTACCAACTCTACTGTCTCAATTCTTTCTTTGACAATAAGTTTTTTACCAACATACAGGGTATTGGCAACCACAAGTTTTGTAAAAACCGGAGCAGTTTCTAATTCATAGGCTGTTATATCCTCTGCGGATAAATTATAATTCACGGTATCCTGAAGCAAAACCGACATAGACGGCACAAAGTAGGTTTTAGTAATAAATACAAGCACTTTACCGTCAATTTCATCGTTTAAAGCCTGTCCTATTACCCAGCCGGCCTTTATAGCTTTTGCAGCGTAACCGGGGAGAATGGAAGAGAGGGTCAAATAATCCCCTGCTTTGATTTTGCCATTTTCATTATTAACTTTTACCGGAACACGACCGGTTAAAGCTATTGGCACTGGTTTAATATCAGTCCTGCCGGAAGCTACTACCGCGTCCTTAATATCTTCTCCAAATGTTTGATACGGGCCAGTGGAATAAATTCCTAAGAACAAATCTTCGGTTGTGGCTTTCTTTAAAATATTTACGGTCTGGCTACCCATATCCACCACTTGTCCTGTAAACGGATTTGCTCCTTTGCCTTGGTAAGTAAAAGGCGTGCTACTTAATGATAAAATATTTCCTGCTTCAACATCATTTTCTGCCACATACCATTCTGCTATGTCTCCAGGAGCGCCGGAACAATCCACAATTTCTTCGGTTGTGGTTCCAGATAAATTAGTATGGCAAAGACCGTTGGTAGTGGCGCTACCGGATAAATTTAAGAGCACATTACCACTAATAGATAATTTTGCAGTGGGACTCGTCGTCCCGATGCCGACGTTGCCGTCGCTATTGATTCTCATTCTTTCCCCATTACTTCCACCATTTGGAGTAGTGTAAAAAGAAATGCCAACTCCTAAGGTAGCAGAACTTTGATTTAGCCTGATTTCCCCAAGTCCACTAGCGTTGCTCATTTCCATAACATACCTATCACCTCCGGTTGTGTCCTTAAACCCAAAAGTCCCAAATCCCAAATCACCAGTTCCTCTGGCAAAGCTAATTTTTCCTGCGGCAGTTCCCAAAGTCAAAAGTTGGTCAGGTCCCGTCGTCCCGATGCCGACGTTGCCGCTTATTCCTGCACCCCCAGACACATAAAACTTCAATGGTATAGCAGAACCTCCAACACCAATACCAACATTTCCACTTGAATTTAACCGGGTATCAGTATTACCTCCACCGACATAAAGATCAGCACCAGCGGCATTCGCATACAACGCTTGAGACCCATGAATCAAATATTGATTAGTCTGAATATTGACATCACCATTCACGTCTAACTTATACCCCGGCGCCGTCGTCCCGATGCCGACGTTGCCTTGATTAAAACTATACACACTTGCCCCAAGCCACATAGGAGTATAAGCACTAGTGTTTCGATTATAAGAAAGAATATCAAGACCACCACTTATTGTCCCATTCGGGTTAATTTCAAATCCCTGTGACCCAGCGTTTGAAACAACAAATTTTTGCACAGGATTCGTCGTCCCGATGCCGACGTTGCCGCTTGATTTTATTGTGATATTTGTGCCGTTAAGATACATATTTGTAACGCCACCACCCACATTTGACGCTCTCAACAATTCAATCGTACCTGCGGCTGTAGACCCCTCAATCGCAATATCCCTACTTCCATCACCAAATTTCGCTTGAACATCAGCGGCAGTGTCCACAACCTGCAATTTACGTCCAGGCCCTGTCGTCCCGATGCCGACGTTGCCATCGTTTGTTATTCTTACACGATCCTGCGCGTTAGTTTGGAAAGAAAAAGCATGATTGCTTCGAGTACCTAAATACCCGGCACCACCATAAGCCCCGAGCCATACTGACATATCGGTTGCAGAATTTCTTAATTCCAATACAGCATTGTCATTTTCCGAAATGTACACAGTCGGCAAAACCGCATCAACAGCATCGCTTCCAGCACCCACATGCAACTTTGCCAACGGTCCCGTCGTCCCGATGCCGACGTTGCCTTGATTTGTAATTCTCAAAACACTCGTCCCTGTGCTACTAGCAACATCAAGCAGGTCGTTAGCTCCAGCAGTCCCTTGCAAGGATAATTTTGCTATAGGAGTACTCGTCCCGATGCCGACGTTGCCGGTGCTGCCATCAAAAATGGCCATTGCCGCACCCTTACCATTGCCAATCACTAAATCTCGGAATTGGGTCGTACCATTATTGTAGCCAGAATAATTTATCCAACCCTGTTGGTCTGAGTTCATCCCATAATTGAAATTCAATGTGTTCTCGTTTGAAACATAGACGCCATAACCACTGGAATCTTGTACTCTAAAATTAACTCCCCCACCAGAAGTTGAGTCTATCACATCCAACTTCGCCCCCGGAGCTGTCGTCCCAATTCCAACATTTCCACTTTCACTAACCCTTAACACACTGGTTCCGGTAGATGAAGCTAAATCAAATAATGGATTTGCCCCAGCAGTCCCTTGCAAAGAAAGTTTTGCTATGGGAGTCGTCGTCCCGATGCCTATACTGCCACTATCTTTTATATACATTAAGGGTGTGACACTTCCCATTCTAAATTGAATGTCATTCCAGCCACTTGCTGTAGCCCCGAAAACTAAATCGTTTGATGTAGATGCGTAGAATGCATCTCTATAAGCTCCGCCAGTATCCTTAATTAATAAACCATTATTATTAGCTAGATAAATGTTGCTAGACAAAGCAATATCACCAACGACATCCAACTTCTTAGCTGGCGCTGTTGTCCCTATCCCAACATTTCCAGCTCTGTCAACCACTACTAATTGAGAGCCAGTAGAAGAAGCAATAGTAAAAGGATTAAGTCCGCCAGAGCCTACAACAGAAAGAGTGGCAATGGGACTAGTGGTGCCAATTCCTACATTGGAATTAAATATTGTTGTGTTGTGCGCGACTATGCCATTGCCGACAAAATTATGCGTGCCTTCCACTTCAATGTCGTAGACTTGCTTTCTGCCGGTTACTTCAATTGAAATAATTTTTTCAAAACACAAGTTATTTTTCTGACTCTGCAATGGACCTTCATTTAAATCTTTAATGTCAGCATTACATACGGCAATTTCCTGTCCAATTTTTAACGCAGAAACCTTTGTCCAAATATGTTGCGCCTCTTGACACAATTCCGGCTTTAGAGTATCATAATAGTAGACCGGCGAAGAGCTAAGCTCTGTAACCGGCATTTTTTTATGCCTTAATAATTCTACTATTTCCAGCGCAAGGGCTTTTCTATACTCATTCTTGCCGCCCTTAAGCAAATAGTTCACAGCGCCCAATAATAAGTCTGAAACCTGTAAGAATAAAGCGCCATGGCTTTCCAGTTGCAAAACTCCCTGAACATCCGGCAATGACAACAATGTTTCAAAATTTTCTTTTGCTATATTAGGTTTAGATAAATAATCGGCAATTACCACCAATGGTTGCTTCCTTTCGGCAAGCAGTTTTTTAAGTTTGCTTAAATAGTTATCCCAAAGTTCAGCCTGATTTAACCCTTTGCCGTCCTTATGGCCAATTAAAGCCGCGAAGCTCCAGGTATTTTCATGTTTTTTTAGGCTTCTGATAATCTGCCGGTAAAATTGAATATTGGTTTGGTTGGCGTGGTTGAATTTAAATTCAAATTTGTCTTTGGCTGTTCTGAAATGCGAAAGCGCTTTTACTAAAACATCGTGTAATTCTTTTGAGAGGTCGGCTGTCTTACTTACAAACATAACACCCACGCCAAAATTGGGCTGGGAGTCCGTATGCGCGGCAATCCCGGTTTCATCAACAAAAGCATAGGTTATTTTCGCTTGATTTTGATTATTCAACCAGACTAAGTACGGATGCTCGCCCGTAGTTTCTATACTCTTGCCACTTTGCGTAACCAAGCGATAGGTTTCCTGAATGCCTTTGTCAGCCAACTGGTTAATTTTTTGATATTCAAACTCCCCGGTCTGTTCGTTTAAAGACAAAACTTCATCCCCTACAAGAATATCTTCCACAGGAATTTCTAAATAATCATAGATGTTCTCCCCTCCTAAATTAGGAGGGGTGTCGCCTCCGGCGACGGGGTGGTATTTTTTCTTTCTTCTTCTAACTCTAATCCTCGTCCCTTCTGCCACACACTGCCCCACCACATGAAGCTGACCTTGAGGAGTGGTAGTGCCTAATCCCACATTTCCTGTAGGTAAAACAGTAAGTAAAGCTGTGCCGGTAGAGGATGCTACTGAAAAAGGATTGGTTGAACCCGAGCCTTGTATAGCAAGAGTAGCTGTGGGAGTGGTGGTGCCTATTCCTAGTCTATTGTTAGTATCATCATAAAACAAATAACTATTGTCTTGGGTCAAACCAGCAGAACCTTGAAAGACTATACTGCCATTGGTAAACCCGGGGTTTAGAGTAGTAACAGTTAAACTGGTAATAGTGGTAGAACCAGTTAGAGTGGTGTCTCCAGATACACTTAATGTCCCTAAAGTAGAAGTGCCGTTCACAGATAAATTTCCAGACACAGATAAGGAAGATGATAAAGTGGTAGCTCCAGAGACTTCCAAGTCTCCAGTAGCAATTACATCTCCTGAAGTTAACACATCGGAAGACAGTTGACTAAAGCCTGCTATGGAAGTACCAGAATAACCTCTTTCTTCAGAAGGGATATAGGTAATAATAGGTGTGCCTCCTACCACAGCTGAAGTTTGGTTATAGTAGTTGTTGACTATACCGGTTTGGTTATTGCCTTGCTGACTAAGTAACTGACTGATTTGTTTACTAACTGATTCGCTGATTAGCTGACCTACTGATTGACTTACTAACTGATTTACTGACTGCTGACCTACTGATTGGCTTACTACGCTTTCTCCAAGAACTTGACCAGAGTCAGATTTAAGATTTAAGATTGAAGATTTAAGATTAGCGAGCCCTGTCTTGTCATCCCGCAGGAGTGCATCCGACATGCGGGATCCAGTGTTTGTCTTATCAGTCCTATCCGTCCTATTAGTCTTATCAGTCTTATCCGTCCCATCAGTCCCATTTAGATCCGCGGTCATATCCGCGTCATCTATCTGCGTTAATATCCGCGGTATCGTTAATATCCGCGGTATAACTTTATTCCAAAGTGTGTTTGCAAACTTGTCGTATTGTGTGATTGAACCGGAAATACTGGAAAAAATAAAACCCGAAGTTGCTACTATAGCTAAACCCAAACCCAACAAAAATTTAATCCCGGCAAATCCAGCTTGCCCCGTACCCGAACCTGCAAATACCTGAGTAAATGGTACTGAACCCTTATTTAAAATTTGCCCTGTCTTGTCATCCCGGAATTCCGAGTCCCCGAGAAATATCCGGGATCCAGCATTCGTCCCATTCCTCCCCTTCCTCCCATCAGTCCCATCCCTCCCATTTGAAATTGGAAATTGGTTATTGGAAATTAAAACTGCGTGTCCTTGCGCAGTAGCCAAAATATAAGACATTTTTTCATGCCTGTCTTGTTGGTTTTTTAAATATTCCAAAACCGAGGTTTTGGTAGTTAACCAATTGCGTCCAACTTTAACAGCCCGCAAATGTCCTGTCCTGGCGCGCAAACTCAAATACTCCGAACTGTACGGAGTAAATCTGGAAGCTTCGGCAATAGACACTAACTCGCCCGAAGTTAAAAATAATCGCTTCTCTATATCTGACATAATTTTTGTTTTTGTTTTTGTTTACCCCGTACCGAAAGCCGACTGAACATCGGAGTGAGTGGTACTGGGGCCCGCCCCCC
>JAKFWZ010000089.1 GCA_021731695.1 Candidatus Daviesbacteria bacterium
CACCTTGAGAACTTTCATCAGAAGAATGTATCATCATGTTACCAGTGACAAATTACCAGGTTTGGTGCATGAATTTTGCTGCAGATTTTCACATCCTGAAATGTTTGAATCACCTTACCAGTACCTGACCTGCTAATCACATTACGTCTTGCGCCGATATCTTGAGTATACCCAATTACGGTTTCTATATAAACCTCAAATTCTTCCTTAAGTTGTTCAATTTCTTTTTTTATGAAGGGATCTTTTTTTGTTATTATCACAATTGCATTTTACCACGTCTCAACTAACTAACTAACTAACTAACTAACTAACTAACTAACTAACTATTATTCCCTTTTCCTTTAAAACCATTAACAGCTCCCAGATTAGGTTATCAGGCCCAAAAGTGTTAAAATGAATGCACTCTCATTCTCTCTTCGTGGATAATCACTTCTATAGAATGTCTTTGAAAGGTTTTTTTGATCAAATTATTTATTTCTCGCTTACCGTTCGCACTTACGGAACAAAAGCTTTCTGATCTATTTGTGCCTTATGGTCAGGTTTTTTCTGCAAAAATTTCTCTAAATCCTATCAGAAGCGACAATTTAAGTTGTGCATATGTTGTAATGGCTGATTTAACTGATGCAATAACAGCTATAAGAAATTTAAATGGCAGTGTTTTAAACGGCAAGGCTATTAATGTTTCAATTGCCAAAAACGGAAGGAAACATTAAAACGATGAATAAAACTTCTCAATATACCGCAAAAACACTCAAGTCCATAAAAATTCCTTCGCTAAAAGATAAACGGATTGCGATTCTTTCAACTTACCTACCGAGAAAATGCGGAATTGGAATATATACCAAAGATTTAGCATCTAATCTAAATTTGTTAAACCCATCCCGTCCGGTGGAAATTATTGCTATGGATGCTCAAGACGAAAAGTTAGTATACCCCTCAGAAGTCAGCATGATTATTCATCAAAATGAATGGCAAGATTATGTAACAACGGCTAAAGCGATAAATAACAGCATTCTGGATTTATTACTTATACAGCATGAGTTTGGAATTTTTGGCGGAACCAGCGGAGAATTAATTGTTGATTTTATCAAACTAATTAAGAAACCAATTATCATTACTCTTCATACTGTTTTGCAAAATCCAAACAACACTCAAAAAAGAATTATCAGTCAATTATCAAAAAAGGCTCAAAAACTTTTGGTTATGCTTCCTTCTGCTGTTGATATCTTAGTACAAAAATATCAGGTCTCACCCTCTAAAATTGAAGTAATTCCTCTCGGTACTCCAAATTTTTCTTTTGTTGAAGATACTACAGTCAGAAAGGATAGTTTGGGTCTTAAAAATAAAATTGTTATGTCCTCGATTAATTTTTTAAGCCGGGGTAAGGGCTTTGAATATGTTATCCAAGCACTTGCTGATATTGTAAAAAAATATCCAAATTTTACTTATCTGATAATTGGACAAACACATCCGACAGTTTTAAAACGAGAAGGAGAGATTTACAGAAAAAGCCTTGAAGACTTAGTCAAGAAATTTAAACTTACAAAAAACGTTAAATTCGTAAATCAATATATTTCCACAGAAAAAGCTCATGAATATATTCAGGCCAGTGATTTTTATATCACCCCCTATGATAGTCTGGAACAAATATCATCCGCTTCACTTTCATCTGCTATAGCAGCCGGAAAAATTTGCATTTCAACATCATTTCGATATGCGGCGGAGAATCTTTCCGGTGACAGAGGATATTTAATCGGCGCTAAAAATGCTTTGGAAATTAGAGATGTAATTTTGCATGGACTTAAAAATACAGAGCAAGCGGACACTATGAGAAAAAAATGCTACAGCAACGGCAGGCTGATGGTTTGGCCAAAAGTTTCTTACCAGCATCTTGAGACTTTCGATAAAGTTTTATCACGCAAATTTAAAAAAGGAACTATTCCTCATCCCAAACTTGAATATATAAAAAAGCTTACTAATAAAGTTGGCATTTTCGAACATAGTGGAGACAAACATATTTATTATAAAGAGGGTTATGCAACTGATGACAATGCGAGGGCGTTAATCGTTTCATTACTGCATCAAAACTACAAACTATCTTCTACTTATTTAGGTTTTCTCGAAAGCGCACAAAATAAAGGGCAGATGTATTGTGATAAAAAAATCAGTGGACAGTGGGAAGGAAAGGCAACTTTAGGAGATCACTTCGGAAGATCAGTTTGGGCTGTATGCATTGCATCACTATCAGAAAATCCCAAAATTAAAAATCGCGCTCTTTTGCTTTTGGAAAAACTTCTACCCAAAATTAAAAATTTGAAATATTTAAGACCAAAGGCTTTTTGTTTAATCGGATTATCTCTTCTATTACCGGATAAGCTTCCTCAATTTTCTTTAGAAATTAATAAACTATCAAAACAACTCTGCGAAGATTTGATACATGCATTCAGCTTATCTTCAACTCCAAAATGGCTTTGGTTTGAAAATACCTTAACTTATGATAATCCCAGACTGTCTCAATCGCTTTTAGCTTATGCAAATGTAACAGGTGATAAAAAAGCAAATGAAATCGGGCTTAAAAGTCTTAACTTTTTAGTTGATCAGACTTATGATATTGATACTAAATGTTTTAGATTTGTAGGATGCAATGGCTGGTTTAGCCAATTCGGAACAAAAGCATTAGATGATGAACAGCCTTTAGAAGCATCAGCAACAATTGAAGCTTTGGCTGAGGCATACCAATTAACGAAAAAACATTATTACATTGATTTGGCAGAAAAAGCTTTTGCCTGGTATCACGGCGACAATATATTTAAACAGCCTTTGTATAATTCTATAAAATCATCTGTTTATGACGGACTTGGGAAAACTCTAGGGTCTATTGGAGTCAGTAGAAATCAGGGAGCTGAATCAGTCCTTAGTTATAATTTAGCATTTTTTGCAATATCAAAAATTCAACATTCAGTAAAATTAAAAATGGCAGCTCCTGAAAGAGTTATTATTAAAAACAGTAAAACTTTGAGTAAAAATATATTTCCTGAAATCAACTCCATCAGTTCTCTTTAGTTTAATTGTTAAAAAGAAAAGTAAAAAGCGCAGAAGACAGTTTATCTTTATATGTAAATGTCGGAGACAGGTCTACTTTCGAAGTGGAATATTCTTTAAGTGAACTTAAAAAAGATCTATTTTAAATTATTTCTCTGCAGTTTTTTGATCTAATTTATGAGGCTAGAGCCGCAAAGCTAAAGTTAAATATTTTGCTTTAGCTTATAAATAAAAGTTAATCAAAATATTAGGATTTATGAAGTGTTCGGTGTTTCTTTGCGAAAGATAAGAGCAGACATTAGTAAAGAACATAATACATAGTTCTGTACTATGGTTTCTGATCGAAAAGAGGCGTAAAATACCTATCCGATGACCATAGAACCAGATCAGCCACCCAAATTTAGTGACACACTTATACAACAACTGATAGATCTCGGTGTAAGCCCTAATCAAGTAGCCACAAAATCTGAAGGAGGTTTTGTCGTAACTGAACTCGATCGTGAGGGTCAGGGACAAAGATATTTTGCGAGAAATGGCAATCAGTACGGCATAGACTTTACAGTATCCGAAACCTTGGTCCTGCTTTCATGGCGTAGATCTTTGACACAGCCAAGTTTTGAACGGGAAAAAATCGAAGATTTCGCATTACTTGATATTGCATATGCTTTAGCCTTAAGCACGGGTACGCCAATTAAGCGTGATCGGGTTGACTTACTAAAACAATCATACGTAAACATAAAGCAAAAAACCGGAAGTTCATACACTACTCGAGTCGCGGATGATAATAACTACAGAAGCTATATCGGCGATACCGATAGAAGAAATATCAGCACTTTGGCTTCAGTTGGGTTTGAGGTCAGCGTCAGAGATTTAAAATACGAGATTGAGATTCAAAACAAGAGAGATAATGAGGATCCCAGGATTAAATTGGCTCTACCAAGAAGAATCGGCTTAAATGATACGATAGGTGGCTTAATCATCAGGTCCCATATAGATTCGATTAAGGGTCTGGATCCAGCCTATATAAACACTCAGGGCCGTGCTTTAGGTCATGCTCTTAGACCCATCCTCAGCCTTCCGAGAGCTTAATTAGTAAACCTCAACTCTTGTGCCTACATTCGACCAATCAAATAACCACTGTGCAGAAGTTAAAGGTACATTGACGCATCCATGAGAAGCAGGCCGGCCAAAGTTATTATGCCAATATGCTCCATGAATCGCATAACCCTGATAAAAATACATTGAATTAGGCACGTTTTTGACTAAATATTTTCCCGACGGATATATATCTTTATATGGCGAGGGTCCGCGCATATCGTGCAGCGGAATCTTTTTATAAATCTTAAAACTACCTTTTACTGTCGGTGTTAATTTCATACCGGTTGAAACTTTTGTTTCATGAACAACTTTTCCGTTTTCCCAGGCAGTTAATTTCTGCGAACCAATATCAACTGTAATCAATTTTTCGTTTGTAAAAACCTCACCTGCAAAAACACCTTTGGATATAAATAAAAATAGAGAAAACAGTATCAAGGAGAAAATAACTTTACTCATTATCTTATTTTAGCATGATTTAAAATAGTATAACTTGTGCATTACACTCCAAACTTCTCATGAAAAGGCCCTTTTTCTTGATAATACTTTTGTCCGGGAAAAAAGCTATTTATATAAAGGATTTTTGAGTGCAGATTTAAAGGGAATGAAATCTTGAGGTTCTATACGTTTTCTACTTTTTCGTCTACTTCCTGCGGATTTGTGGGCTTCATTAATTGCATTAATTGTACCAAAGCAAAAGCAATTAACAGATAAACGATCATACCAACCAGGGTTGACCATTCAAAATAAGCACCATTTGTGACATACGTCACTCCAAAAATTCCGCTAAAAGGCAAAGCGAGCGGATCCGTGACTATATAAATTAAGCTTACAAAAGGGCTACCCATGTTAGCATCAAGTAATTTTAAAAGTATTCTAAATGTTAAAAGGGTTTCAATAACACCAAGTACATACCAAATTATCTGGTAAGTTCTAAATATCGTCTTTTTCGTATCATAAACCTTTTGTGGGTGCTCAGTCTTAACAGGTGGGGTTGAAACTGTTTTAGTAGTTTGTGTCACCTGAGCCGGTGTATTTTGTGAAACCGTTGTAATTTTTTCTGTTTCCATTTCTGCCATATAGTTGAGTTTAAATAGGTTGTGTAAGTTTAGTATGAGGAAAGTAAAAGAATCATGAGAGAGGTTAATTTTTGAAGAAGATTATTTTAGGTAAATGCTGCCAAGCTATCCCATGATTTATGAGCTCCAACAGCCTTCAGCTTACCCTTCGTATGCCTCCTGTAATTTTTTAACATCAATCTTTTTCATAGTAAGCAAAGCCTGCATAACTCTTCCGGATCTTTCTTTATCACGCGAACTTAATAAATCACCCAATCTTTTTGGAACGATTTGCCAGGATACTCCGAACTTATCTTTAAGCCAGCCGCATTGACTTTCTTCTCCACCGTCGGCTGTCATTTTATTCCAAAAATAATCTGTTTCTTCCTGGTCTACACAATCCACTACCAATGAGACTGCTTCGTTTAAATTATATTTATGATCTATTCCACTGTCCATTGCTGAAAAATTTTGTCCTGCTAATTTAAACATCGCAAATTTAATATTACCTTCGTCATCCTCGCCTTTTTCGTACTTCATCGTCATCACAATTTCTGAATCTTTAAACAGGGAAGTATAAAAATCCATAGCTTCCTGCGCCTTACCATTTTGCGGGCCTGTATACATTAACGCCGGAGTAATACTTTCTTCTTCTACTTCTTCACTCATTCCAACCTGCCACGATAGTCCAAATTTATCAGCACACCAGCCATATTTTTTTGCAAAGGGATATTCGCCAAATTCCATCATCACTGATCCGCCTTCTGAAAGTTTTTTCCAAAGCGCCTCAGCTCCTTTTTCTGTTTTAGAATTTACAAAAAATGAAATTGCCGGAGTGAATTTAAATAAAGGCCCGCCATCAAGTGCCATAAATTGCTGACTATTTAGCTCAAAAATTGCCGTTAAAATTTTTCCTTCCATTCCTTTCATATGTTCATCCTCAACATTATCCGGATATTTTTGAATCATATTTATTTTGGAATCTTTAAAAATGGAGGTATAAAAATTAATTGCCTCTTCGCAATTTTTGTCAAACCAAAGACAGGGAACTATTTTTTGTTTTAAATCGTATACCATTTATGAGTTCTCCTTTAGCAGATTTTCCAATTTGTTGAGCGAACTATTCCATCCTTCTTTCATTCCACTAGCAAGCATTGCTTCTAGCTGTTCTGCTGTTTCCGGTTTAGGATAAATAACCGAAAGCTTCGTTTTTCCCCCGCCGGCTTCTTCAAATAAAACAGTTACTGTCATTTCTTTCGGAAAGTTAGGAACCTGACCTTCTTTAGAAGGCTCTATCATATTGCCTTCAGAATCAGAAAAATAATCAGTGGTTACAAGTTTTCCTGCCTCGCCGGCAGGCAGGTCATTTGGAGAAACAATTTCTTTATAAACTCCTGAGGAATACATGTCCCGATCCCATGGTGAACCTGCGGGACCATGCATTCCCAAGATCGCCATTCCACCAACTCTAAAGTCAATTTTAATTGATTGTGAAGTAAATCCTTCGGGTCCCCACCATTTTTGCATTAATTCCGATTCAGTCCATGCTTTCCAAACCAACTCCCGTGGGGCTTCAAATATTCTTTCAATTACCAATGCGTTTTCTTCCATTTACTTCGGATCTTTCAAACTTCGTCTAGTTTATCAAATTTCGCACTCATAAGACAGCGCCTGAAATTACGTGACTTAAAATAGATCAGCTTGCATGATAGGTTATAATAAATATCCTCATGAAGAAACTGCTACTTTTCTTAGGCCTGTTATTTTTAGCTATGCCGCAAATCACTAATGCTGCTGTCAGCGTAAATATTTCAAATTCCGAAGGGACAAATAAAGTGAGCATCGATTCAGACTCTTCTACTAGTGTTCGTCAATCAGGTTCAACAACTATAAAAACTGATGTTGTTATAAATCAAAACGGTGAGAAAACTGAGTATCATACAACTAACGGCGAAGATGTAAATTACAAATCTTCAGATGGCAAAACCAGTGTAAATATCAATAACAATGCTTCTGGCAGTCCAAAAAGTTCATCTACTCCAAAACCATCAACAAGCCCACCCCCTGATGCAACTCAATCCGCAAACCCATCACCTGATGTTTTAGGGGTGAAGCAGGATATTGAGGATATAAAGCAGGAAAATAAAAATTTAATGGATTGGATTAAAGAGTTTTTCGAAAATATCTTCAAACACTGAGTTAAACTGAGCTATAATCAATCCATGAAATTAATTTGTTTAAATGTAGCGTTGTTTGAGGAAAACAATGAAAAACTTTTTAAATTTTTCAAAGAACAAAATGCTGATATTATAGCTTTGCAGGAAGTAACTAAAAAAATTGATACTAATGCTAAAGATGAATTTACCAGCATCCCAACTATTGATCAGGCTACGCAAAATTTAGCTTATTCATTTTTCTCACCGGTTAAATCTTTTAGAAATTTTGAGCAAAATAATTTTCACGGTAAAGAATTATTCAGTTTTGACTTTAACGGATTTTTGAATTCAGGCGAATATATTAGATCAAAGTACGAAATAATACACAACGAAGATGTTTTTGTGATGACCGGGAACAAAAAAATTACTGATTGGTCAAAATGGCCGAAAGAAGACTCAAAAGCTTTTCAAATTGCAGATATAAAAATAAATAATAAAACCTTAAGACTAATTAATTACCAC
>JAKFWZ010000076.1 GCA_021731695.1 Candidatus Daviesbacteria bacterium
ACAGATATATCCCTACTGCGAACATTACAATTAAAAATATTACATTTCTAATCGGTACTAAATTTAATATGTTTTTCATATGTTATATATACTATTTACTACTCTATTACTCAAGCTCGGACTTTTCGCAGGGAATTAAATTGAGTCTGGTAAAATATAAAATATGTCAGACATTACTTTCAAAACTAAATTAATAAAAATTAAGGTCTGGACTGTTCTTCACTTACCGGAAGAAGCAAGTACTAAACTTCCCTCCCGCGGCATGATAATGGTTAAAGGTGAAATTAACGGCGTGCCCTTTAAAACTTTACTTGAACCTGATGGAAAATATGGACCGGGAATAAAACCGAGTCATTGGTTTAGACCTGATGAAAAATTGCTTAATGATGCAAAAGCTAAAGCTGGTGACATTGCAGAAGTTTCAATTGAACCAACTAAAGAATGGGTTGAGCCGGAAGTTCCGGAAGATTTAAAAAAAGCATTATCAACTTCTTCAAAAGCACAGGAACTGTGGAATGACATCACTCCCCTTGCCCGTTGGGACTGGATTAGATGGATAAGAGCTGTAAAAACAGAAGAGACACTCAAGAAACATCTTGAGGTAATGCTGGATAAACTTAATAAAGGAATGAGAAGGCCCTGCTGTTTTAACAGAAACCTTTGCAGTGAGCCTTATGTTTCGAAAAACTGGGTGCTTATCGATCCACCGTAACTAATGTATTATTAATTTATGGAATTTGTTTGGGGTTTATTAAACGGAGTTACTGCATGGCCGCTTTTACTTCTTCATATCTTTGGAGTCTGGTCTGAATATCCCGTTTACAATATCACTATTAATACCGGCTGGTATCAATTCGGATTTTTAATCGGCGCCGGCTCCCCCATCTTAGGTTTCATTGGTAAAAAATAATATCTCCCCTTTGGTTTTGGTATCATGAATTCAATGAATAATTGGTTACACAGATTTCACAAAACTCCTGCATTAATTATTTTAAGTACAGAAATAATTTTGGGAATAATCATCAGCTTTTTTGTTTTTCATATTTTTTGGGAAATGTCAGAAACAGTACTTGCGCAGGAAAAGTTTTTCTTTGACGCTTCAGTTTCCAGTTATTTTTATGAAATTAGAAATCCCCTGCTTACTCAATTTATGCAATTTATCAGCTTTATCGGAATGGACGGAATTATTATTGCCTCAATATTTATTCCATTATTTTTCTTCTATAAAAACAAAAAACACGAAGCAATTTTATTCACAGTTATTATTTCTTTTGGTGTTTTATTAAATGTCGTTTTAAAAGCCGCTACCCAAAGACCAAGACCTGATGTTGAAGCAATTGCTGTTGCGCAATTTTCCAGTTTTCCCTCAGGGCACAGTATGAATTCATTTATCTTTTTTATGGCAATTGCTTATTTTTATTACAGATTAACCCGCAAAAAGGTCTCGAGCGTTTTATTATTTATTCTCGCTGCTATTACAATTCTACTGGTTGGCATAAGCCGGATTTATTTAGGAGTACATTATCCAAGTGACGTAGTGGCCGGATTTCTAGCCGGACTTCTCTGGCTTTTGTTTGTTTTAGTTATTGATAAAACAATTGCTTTTTTTAGATTATTTAGAACAAACTAATAATCAGCTAAAGATGATATAAATACTTGAATATGTCAGAAGATCAAGCAGAATTAAGAACACTAATAGAAAAGGCTCCTTTACTACCTAAGATATGGACTAGTGAAGTACTTAAAGAATATTTATTATCACAATCCAAGGGCCAAGAGTTTTTACTGCCGTTGGAAGAGTTTCCTGAAGAAATAGAGTTAAGTCATGATTGGCATGAGGTGTTAAATACAATGAGGCAGGGAACTAATCATGACGGCATTGAAAGAGTTGCATTAGTTGGTTTTAACAGTTCACACCGGGCTATTTATCTGCCAAACTTCAAAATGGCCGCTGGTGTTCTGGATAAATCGAGTGGTGTTATTACAGATTATGGTGAAGGCCAGGCAGTAAACCCCACGCTTATTGAGTTGCAAAGGATATTTGCATCCAAAAAAGGAATTGAGGGTTTTTCAGGGCTTTTACACTCTCATCCCCCAGATTCTAGTCTATTCAGTCCTATTTTCGATTTATTCGGAGAACATAGACTATCGGCTGGGGACTTATACATTGCCCTGAAGGGTTACTATGGAAATCTTATGGGTGTCGCAGACGGACCAATTAATTCATTTGCCTTTAAAACGAAGGAGAGCATAATACCTCGGGACGACCATGAAACATTTTATAGACTATGGGAACAAGAGCCAAGGATAAGAAACCTTGATCAAGTTATAGCCCAAAAATATAAACTTGCCCTTTACAGAGGCAATAAAAATCAAAGTCTAAAAAGAGTTTCTTTGAAAAAATAGTGTATTATTAGTTATGTTTACCGAAGTTTTGACTCTCCTTGCCTCGGTTTTGCAGGTAAACACAAGTAATTAATTTACTTTCTATGTCCAATCAAACCTTTTCATTACTTTCGCACATTAAAGAAATACGCTATGCGATATTTTTATTTTTGGCACTTCTTTTTATCGGCGCCACTTTTTATTCAATTGTTGAAGGCTGGAGATTTTTGGATGCACTTTATTTTAGCGTCGCAACAATGACAACTGTGGGATATGGAGATCTCCATCCGACAAAAGATGTTACTAAAATATTTACAATGATATACATATTGGTGGGGTTTGGAGTTGTACTTTATATTTTAACCAGTATCGTCACACACCTTATGGAAAGAAAGGATTTAATAATTGCCCGGCTTGAGAAAAAAATTAATGAACTTGAAACTCAATCAAAAATCAAAGATTAAACTTTTTCCGCTGTCTCAAGCTTAATTTTTTTAACTGCAATATATGAGGCTATTATTGTGGTAATCGGCACTGCTAAAATAAGAGACGCGCTACCAATCAAAGATCTGACAATTTCTTCAGAAATCATTTCACTATTTAATATTACCCATAAAGGCTGGTTCGTCGGATTAAAAACAATGAATATAAATATCGGCAGCGAAACGCCCGCATAAGCCAAAATTAAGGTATTTACCAAAGATGAAATATGTTCTCTTCCGACCCTCATCGCACTATCATAAAGTTCACGCAGCTTTTGTTTAGGATTTGCTTTAAAAATTTCAAAAACAGCTGCAGTTTGGGCGGTTGTAATATCATCAAGAACACCAAGCACTCCGATCATGATTCCGCCCAGCAATAATCCCTTTGTGTTTATCGTTCCTAAACCAAAGCGGAGATTATAAGCATCTTCACTCCCCATTCCGGTTAGTGCCGTTATATTTACCGTCCAAATTGCGATAATTCCCGTCATAATTAATGTAAGCGAAGTTGAAACCAATGCTATTACAGTCTGCTTATTAAATCCGTGTGCCAGAAAAATTGTTGAAAACATAATGCCGATTCCGCCGATTATCGAAACTGTTAAAGGGTCCCCGCCCGAATTGATTTGAGGAACGATGTACTTAATGATGATAACAAAACTAATTATCAGTCCTAAAATAGCTCCTACACCTTTTTTTCGTGATACAAATATAACCAATGCAAAAAACAAAAAAATCAGAAATTGAATTGTACCGAGCCTGTAGCGGTCTATAATTTGCCATGAAGTATTTCCATCCAACCTTGGTATCTTAATTAAGACAACCTGGTCACCTTTTGCGACTTTCTGATCAGAGGAGATTCTGACGGTTCCTCCATGTTCAACCTCCAGTTGATCATTTGATTCCAATCTAACCCTGACCTTTTGATAAGTGTTTTGATCGCCGAAAAAGTCGATTGTCTTATCCTCCAAAATTTCGATCACTTCACCTTTGGCGTATTCTTCTTTTGGAAATTCAGGTATATCGAGAGCAAAAGATAATTTAGGAGCTAATAAAAATAAAGCAAAGAATAAAAACAGCGTAATTTTATTGAGAAAATTCATCATGTTATTATAACAGTGAAAAATTAAATCTGAATTTTTTTGATAAATGCAACTTTGATGCATAGAATTAGCAATATGAAAAACCCTGATGAGATAATTAATAAAATTAGATCCATAGGTCACAGAATAACAAAGGCCAGGGGGCTTGTTGCAGAACTTTTTATTAACAGCTCTGAACCTTTAACAGCTCAGGCTTTAATTTTAGGACTTCAGACTTTAGGACTTAAGGTCAACAAGACCACAGTTTACAGAGAACTGACATTCCTTTTAGATAATGAAATCATTAAGTCTATCGACTTCGGTGACGGGGTCAAAAGATATGAACTCCAGGAAAATGAGCATCACCATCATATTATTTGTGTCAATTGTAAAAAAGTTGAGGATGTTGATTTAACTACAGACCTTGATAAGGAAGAAGCAAAAATCTCTAAAGACAAAAACTTTAAAATTATAAATCATTCTCTGGAATTCTTTGGTCTTTGTGCTAACTGCCAGTAAATCATTTACCTATTTATACTTTACTTAGGGAACTTCCTATCGTAAGATCATCTCTAATGAAAGTAGGAATTTTAGGAACAGGTGGAGTGGGTCTTGCTTTAGCTCATGGCTTTAAAAATTTGGGATACGAAGTTTTAATTGGCTCCAGGGAAGGTAAAAAAATTGAAAATTGGGACGGAGAAACCGGAACATTTGCTGAAGTTGCTGAAACTTCTGATTTAATAGTTCTGGCTGTCAGGGGAATGTTTGCAGAAGGTGTTGTTAAAGATATAGCAAATTGTTTAATTGGTAAAACAGTCATTGATGCAACCAATCCGATCAATAAGGATATTCCTCCTAAAGACGGAGTGGTTCAACTTTTCACCGGCTCCAACGATTCCTTAATGGAGCGCTACATAAAAATAGCCCCTGAGGCAAATTTCGTAAAGGCTTTTAATACAGTCGGTGCAGAGCTTATGGTAAATCCTGACTTTGGAGGGGAAAAACCAACAATGTTTATTTGTGGAAATTCAGAAGAAGCTAAAAAAGAAGTTGAAGAAATTCTAGAAAAATTTGGCTGGGATGTTGAGGATTTAGGCACATCAGCCGCTGCCGCTCCGATTGAACATTTTGTTGTTCTTTGGTTAATACCGGGAATTTTAAAAGGCGACAGAAAGCATTCGATTAAAGTTTTAAGATAGCTTGAGCTTGCATTTTTGGGTTAGTTATCAGGTTTTTTTCTCCGGTTCAATCGGATCTGAAATAGGATTTTGTTTTCTGGCCAAATAGATAAACGGCAGTGCAAAAAGCTGGATAACAGAAGCCATTGCATAAGATGTTGAATAACTCCAGACATCAGCAGCTTTTCCTAAAATTGGTTGTGTCACAATTCCTCCTGAAGAGCCGATTAACGCGTCAAATGATAAAACTGTCGCTCTTTGCTGCGAGGGAATTAAGCCATTTAAATATGCCTGCCTGATTGGAGATAAAGCTGCAAACATAAGTCCCCATAAGAAGATTAAAACTAATGCAACCCAAAAACTTGAAACCATCGATACCCCAAATAAAATTATTCCGGTAAACAAAATACCGATGAATAAAGCTGAAGTTCTTTTCTTAAATAAATTGCGGATTTTTGGAGCAAAGAATCCTCCCGCAATTTGAGCAGATGCGGCAAGTGCTGCAACTAAACCGGCAACCATATAAGCTTTTTCGTCTCCATAAAGTTGCAACAGAAATGGTTGAAGTGCGTAAAAAATATAAAAAGACACACCTGTTGTAAAAGGCCCAGCCAACATAATCCAACGAACTGCCGGTTTTCTAAGCCCAAATTCAATTGATTTTGAAAGGACAAATTTTACCTCGCGAACTGGATCCCCGCCTTTTTTAGGAGTAAAGCCTAAATCCTTCATTAAGAAATAGGCTGTTGCAAAATTAATTACTAAAACCAGGGCTCTTAAAATATAAGGTATACCTAAATTTGTGTATTGCGCAATTACTCCTCCGGCAACTGAACCCGTAAGCATTGCTCCTCCTCCAACCATTTGCGCTTTAGCAAAAACTGAATCCAGATTGCCCTTAAAACCCGTCGCATGTAGCGCATCAACTAACCAAGCTTCCAATGCTCCTGAGAAAAAAGTAAAACCTAAACCTAAAAATACTGATGATGCTGCCCAACCCCAAAATGGGCCTTTTATCTGCCACATCCATAAATATAAAAGTGTTGAGAGGGCTAAAGTTATTGTCCCTAAAAGATAAGAAAATCTTCTGCCCATTGTATCTGCTACGACTCCAGTTGGAATTTCAAATAAAACCATTCCGGCTGTAAAAAATGCATTCGCTAAAAAAGCTTCAAAATTAGTAAGACCTGCATCAAGTAAAAAGATCGTGTTAATACCCCAGATAAAAGAAGCAGCTAAAGTATTTCCTAATACTAAATATAAATAAATTGCCTGAATGCTTTGAGGTTTTTTAATCGCCATGCTCTACAATATACTCCTATAAATATTTGTTTTCAAACTACTATTTCCACTCAGAAATGGGTATCGAATGAAGATTATCTCTGCTCGCAACAAGTAATTCATCAACGGGCGTATCAGTTACACCATAGCGTATCCAGTTAAATTTTTTATTCGGGAAACACGCGCTTAAAGCAAGCTGAGTTCTTAAATTATCGTCCCAGTATTCATCAATACCCATCATTTTAATGGCATGCGCTTTACTGATAATGGTTGATTCATGATTAGGAGTCATAAAAACATTTTCTTCGGGAACAGGAATACCTTCTCTTCTTATCTGTTTAATTGTGGCATCACGCCACTCAACGATTGCAGGTCTTCCGGTTATTATATAAAGATCATTATCCTCTGCTAATTCTTCCAGTCTTCTGATTGCTCCGGGATATGCCCTGCGTCCTCTATGAAAATGCAAAGAAACTTCATTGTAGCCTCCGATGATACTCGGCCCGTGATCCATTTGAGGTAATTTACTAGGATCAAGGTAGGGAATGCTATGTAAAAATAAACCTTTTAGTGCGCCACCCATACGCGTTAGTAATTCCCTGCCCACTAAAGTATCATCCAGATCAAATCCCAGACGAGGTTTTATATGTTCTGACATAATCCGGGGAATTTTAACATACTACAGGGATTAATAGAGAAAGTCACTTAAAGAAGGCTTCAGTCCTGAGTTCCCATTTGATACGCAGGGACAGCTTAAATCTTCGAAGGCTATTCTTCCCGTAAAGCAATATTTTGAAATAGAGTACTCAACATTAAAGCATCGTCTGCAAATCTTTCACTCTGGTGACTTAATCTTATCCTCATCTCATTCAGTAATTTTTCAAGATATTTGTCTTTCTTCTGATTTTCAAGCTCATCGGCTCTGGCAAATGCTTCGTCCTTAAATCTATTCGCCATTTTAGAAGAGCCTCTGTATGTACCCAACGCAGCTCTTTTCAAATCCATTGCTAATGACTCAATTATTACTTTTTGGTTCACAAAATCTCCTTAAAAAAATATTTGGTTATTTCCTCATATTTTTCTTATATTTCGGTGTTTTGAATTTCATTGCTGGTATTATTGTCGTTTGGTCTAATGTTGATGAAGGAATTAAAATCAATTGTTTTGGTATCGAGGTCTATTCCTCCACCCCATATATCAGATTGACTTGAACCATCCTTCAGTAAAATCTGTTCCCCTTCAAAATGTCTGTCATTCCGGCACTGCAGATTTTTTTATCAATATCAATTACGGGGGTAATCTAAAGATATTGGCGCAGCATTAAATTGTTAATACAATGAAAAAAGCTGTGTATCAATTAAATCAAATACCTTCTGAAGCTAAAATCAGAAAACATTTAAAGAAGATTGTCTTTGGGAGT
>JAKFWZ010000088.1 GCA_021731695.1 Candidatus Daviesbacteria bacterium
AGATTCTGACCAAAAACAATTCTCCTTAACTGTTTCTTGATTTGTGCCTCAGAAGGTATTTGATTTAGTCGATACATAATTTAATTTAACAACTATTTGCCGTTAATTTGTACCAACTGCTTTAGATTACCCCTAATTCCCCTGTTGCATTTTAAAAAAAGATAGGTTATTATTCTCGAATCCAGCTTGACTTTACGGCTGGTTTTTTATGGGGACTTATCTCAGATAACCCTTGAAAAAGAATCAAAGTTAAAGTAGAATAGTTAAACAAATATGGCAGACAAATTTGACAGATCAAAACCACACGTAAATGTCGGAACAATGGGTCACGTAGATCACGGCAAGACCACGCTTACTTCTGCTATCACTAAAGTGCTCGCAGACAAAGGTCAGGCTGAATACAGAGCTTATGACCAGATCGACGGAGCTCCTGAAGAAAAAGCCCGCGGAATCACAATTAACATTTCTCACCAGGAATACCAGACAGATAAAAGACATTATGCTCACATCGACATGCCTGGACACGCTGATTATATTAAAAACATGATCACTGGTGCAGCTCAAACAGACGGAGCAATCTTAGTTGTTAGTGCTCCAGACGGTCCAATGCCTCAAACAAGAGAACATTTACTTTTAGCTAAACAGGTTGGAGTTCCTTCAATCGTTGTTTTCCTTAATAAAACAGACATGGTTGATGATGCTGAACTTCTTGATTTAGTTGAAGAAGAAGTTAAAGATTTACTCAAAAAATATGAATTCGATCCTAATTCACCTATAATTCGAGGTTCTGCTAAAAAAGCTCTCGAAGGAGATCCAGCAGCTGTAAAAGCTATCGAAGATTTAATGACAGCAGTTGACGATTGGATCCCAACTCCTGAAAGAGACAAAGATAAACCATTCTTAATGGCTGTTGAAGACGTTTTCTCGATCAAAGGAAGAGGAACAGTTGTTACAGGAAGAATCGAAAGAGGAGTTGTAAAAATTAATGAGGAAATCGAAATCGTTGGAATTAGACCTACAGTAAAATCAGTTGTAACTGGAATTGAAATGTTCCATAAATTACTTGATCAGGGTGAAGCTGGAGACAATGCAGGTGTGCTTTTAAGAGGAATTGAAAAAGATGATGTAGAAAGAGGACAGGTTCTTGCTAAACCAGGATCAATCACTCCACATTCTGAATTTGAAGCTGAAATCTACATCTTAGGAAAAGATGAGGGCGGAAGACACACGCCATTCTTTAAAGGATACAGACCACAATTCTACGTTAGAACAACTGATGTTACTGGTGAAGTTTTTCTTCCGGAAGGCACAGAAATGGCTATGCCTGGAGATACAACAAAAATTACTGTAAAACTTATTACACCAGTAGCTATGGAAGACGGACTCAGATTTGCTATCCGCGAAGGTGGAAAAACAGTCGGAGCCGGAGTTATTACTAAGGTTATTAAATAATCCGAAGTAATTCTCGTACAAAATGAGCCCGCAAGGCTCTTTTTTGGTTTTTAGGGTATACTTAGCACATTGAAAGGGAATGAGTAGTTAGTTGGTTATTCGTTCATCGTTATTCGCAGGAAACTGCTTTTTACGAACTAACCAAGAACTAACTAACGAATAACAAATTATGGCAAAAGGCAGAATTAGAGTAAGACTTAAATCATTTGATCATAGAGTATTAGACGCTACATGCGAGCAGTTATTAGATACTGCCCTTCGCACTGGTGCTAAAATTGCCGGTCCAATCCCTTTACCTACAAAAAGATCCGTTATTACAGTTCCAAAATCAACTTTCACAGATAAAAATTCACAAGAAGCTTTTGAGATTCAGGTTCACAAAAGAATTGTAGAAATTATAGAGCCAACAGATAAGACAATAGATAGCTTGATGCATCTTGAATTGCCGGCTGGTGTAGACATCGAAGTGAAGATGTAAGGGTGCACGCTCTTAGCCTTTTTTATTCTTCCAATTGTGAACTACTAATAATACTAAATAAACTCCACCAATCAATCCCAAAATATTTATTAAGATAGATAAAGGATATCCTCCAATGTTTAAAATAACGCTTTGGCTTAGAAAAATTTGGGATATGAAATAAACAAAAATAAATAGAAGAAATATTGATCTATAAGGATTTTTGTACATAGATCATTTTGTTCTCAAATACCTAGATTAGTTAATAAAGCAAATTTCAATTACGTACAAACTGTCATTACGAGGAGCGATGTAATAATCTGAAATGTCCACCTCACCCTGACCCTCGAGGGGTCTAACCCGTTGAAGCAAGACATCTTGCTTCAGCCCTCAAAGGAGAGGGAAATCATGCATTAATCGATAAAATAATCCCTTCTCCCTTAGGGAGAAGGCTAGGATGAGGGGTATGATTTAGTCAGTAATTGAACAATATAACAGTGTAGCAATCTAGTATTGCATTTACGCACGAGTGTGTGCTAGAATTCCTAGACTACATGCATAAAAGCTTGTTGATTTAAAAGAAAATACTTTTCAGTTAGTCGCGCGTCGAATAGACAGATTAGATACGGCGATTGCATAAGCGAACTACTGAAGTGAGTACTGGGCAACCAGACTCACTTTTTTTCTGTTCAAAAGTCTAAATGACTTTTGAACGGGTAAGATTCATTTTATCTGCGAAGCAGAAATAGAATAAAACTTACCCAGTTTAAAAAATATTATGATTCAAACAATACTGGGAATTAAAAAAGAAATGGGACAGGGGTATGACACTCGCGGACGACGCGTGGCTGTAACTAAAATTTTAGTTGAGCCAAATTTTGTGACTCAAATTAAACTTACAGAAAAAGACGGCTACAATGCAGTACAAGTCGCAACATCATCTAAAAAGAGCGTAAAAAAGCCCCAAAAGGGGCATTTTAAAAAGGCTGGCGTTTCAGAGAATTTAAGATTTGTTAAAGAGATTAGAGTAGCACAGGATGAAGGCTTAACAGCGGGAACTGAAATACTTGCTTCTAAAGTTTTAAGGAAAGGCGATGAAGTGAAGGTTACAGGCACTGAAAAAGGAAGAGGCTTTCAGGGAGGAGTTAGACGTCACGGATTCCACGGAGTTGGTATGAGAACTCACGGACAATCTGACAGACAAAGAGCTCCAGGATCTATTGGTACAGGTACAACCCCGGGTCGTGTTTTAAAAGGTAAAAGAATGGCAGGACATATGGGTAATGAACAGGCTACGACTAGAGGTTTGGAAGTTATTCAGGTAGATAGAACAAATAATGTTGTCAGTATTAAAGGCGCAGTCCCAGGACCATATGGTGGTTTAGTAATAATTACAAAAACAGGACAGATTAAAGGTTATACTGCTCCACCAGAAGAGAAAGAAGATGAGGAAGAAGTACCTTCAGATAAAGAGCAAATGAGCGAAGCTCCTGCAAGTGCAGTGGCAGCAGGAGATAGTGCAGAGGTCCCTGAAGAGTCGAAGGAGTCGGAGGTATCGAATGAGTCGAAAGAAAGCGCAGAAGCACCAGTAGCCGAAACACCTGCAGAAAATGCACCAGCTGAAGAAGTGAAAGAGGAAGGTAAAGAATAATGGCTACGACAAAAACTGAATCAAGAATCAAGAATCAAGAATCAAGCGAAAAAGCAGTGAAATCTGTGAAAGCTGATAAAGTTGAAGCTGTCATTCAGAGCGCACAGAGTGCGCGTAGGAATCCTGATTCAATCAAGATTGCGACGTCGCCTGCGACTCCTCGCAATGACGCCTCCGCGATCTCGCTTCGCGATGACAAAAAGGGCGGTCTTTCAGTTCCGGTTTTTACTCTTGAAGGAAAAGAATCCGGTTCACTGGATTTACCAAAAACTATTTTCGGTGTAGAAGTGAATGAACCTTTACTAAAACAGGCTCTCAGAGTTTATTTAAATAATGCAAAAGGTCATTATTCAAACACAAAAACCAGAGGTGAAGTGACTGGTTCAACCAGAAAAATTTATAAACAAAAAGGTACAGGACGAGCACGTCACGGAGGAATTACAGCTCCAATATTCGTGGGTGGTGGTATAGCGCTCGGACCTAAATCAAGAAGAGTTACGCTTTCGCTTTCAAAGAAAATGAAAAAAGCAGCTCTTATCAACGCTCTTTCTCAAAAAGTTCTCGATAAACAAATTTTCGCACTCTCGGGATTAGATAAAGCTACAGGAAAAACCGCGGAATTCGCAGCATTTATTAAAAACATCAACCAAAAATCAACATTAATAGTTACAGATAAAGTTTCAGATATGGCAGAGAGAGCTTCTTCAAACTTAAAAAATGTACGGGTTGTAGGAGTAACGGCAATGAATGCTTTAGAAGTTATTAAAACTCAAAGCTTAATTTTTACAAAAGAAGCAGTTGATGCTTTAGAGAAAAAGATTTCAGAGGAGGCAAAATGACTGTAATTTTAAGACCATTAATTAATGAAAAATCAATGAATTTAACTAAGATTGATCAATATACTTTTATGGTTTCAAAAGACGCGACTAAAGATGTAATCGCTAAAGTTGTAGCGAACAAATTTAAAGTCAGTGTTTTATCAGTTAAAACATTAAATCAATCAGGAAAAAGAAAGATGCAAAGAACCAGAAAAGGTTATTTTACAGAAGCCGGAAGCAAGAAAGCTATTGTCAGAGTAAAAAAAGGTGATAAGATTGCAATCTTTGAACACAGTCATATAGAAGATGAGCCGGAAGCTGTGGTTACAACAGCAGAAGGTGAACCAATGACAACTGTTAAAGAGAAAAAGAGTTTACTTGGCGGTACTAAAGTGAAAATCGAAAAGCAGGCAGAAAATGTTGAAGGCGATAAAAGAAAACTCGCTAGAGAAGAAGAACACAGAAGTGCGACAAAAATGAGCCAAAAGCCGGAAAGAAAACCTAAATCATAAGGACCTGTTCGCGCTGTGTTTAAAAAACACATCGCTCGCAGAACCTTGTCTTTTAAAAATAAGATAATGTTAATAGCATATAAAGATAAAACACAAACAAGAAGATTTGCGTCTAGAATGGAAAAACCGAAAAACTATATCGGTTCTCCAAAAAAATTAAAATCTTTACTTAAAAAGAATAGCGGAAGATCAAGGGGAAGAGTAACCGTTAGACATCAGGGAGGAAGACACAAGAGATTTTATCGAACTATAGATTTTAAAAGAGATAAAGATAATGTGCCAGCTATAGTTGAAGCTTTGGAAAATGATCCAAACCGAAATGTACCGATTGCTCTTTTGAAATATGAAGATGGAGATAGAAGATATATTATTTCTCCAAAAGGACTTAAGGCTGGAGATTCTGTTATCGCAGGTCCTAAAGTAGAAGTTAAATTGGGAAATGCCTTAAAGCTGGGGAATATGCCTATTGGAACAGTTGTACATAACGTAGAGCTTACTCCCGGTAAAGGTGGACAAATTGGCAGAAGCGCAGGCACAGGACTGATTATTCAATCTAAAGAAGGTAAAGTAATTCATTTAAAAATGCCTTCAACTGAAATAAGACAAGTTAGCAGCGAATGCATGGCAACAGTTGGAGTTTTAGGAAATGAAGATTGGAAAAATATGGAACTTGGTAAAGCAGGCCGTTCGAGACATATGGGTATAAGACCTACTGTCAGAGGTGTTGCGATGGATCCTGACTCACATCCTCACGGAGGAGGAGAAGCGAGATCTGGTGTTGGTAGAAAATCACCAATGACAGTTTATGGAAGAAAAGCAGTTGGAAAGACAAGAAAAAAGAATAAATGGACAGATAAATATATTTTGAAGAGGAGAAAAGCATAAAATGACTAACAAAAGAGAAATTGCAGGAAATCAATCTAATAGGACGGCTAATGAAGTCGATTCTTCTATTGGTATTGAGCATTTAAATAAAGGGTTGATTATTTCCAGAGGAGTGCGTTGGGCTAAATATGACACCAAGCCAATTTTAGCGGTTCACCCAGAAGGAGTATTTTCTATGGTTCACCCAAGCGAGGGTGTGTATTCTGAAAGTAGAAGACCGGGTAGATTTTCAGGTTACAAAAGTGGGGTAGAGGCGCTTGATGCCTTTGTTATGGGTGAAGTTGCAACAGAGGGATTGCCAAATGGTGAGTACAATGTAAAGAGTGGGATTGCTATTGTCCCTTCTCCTGAAGAGCATGAAATACAGCCGGGAGTTATGTTGATTGTTCCTAGGATGCAGGGTGAGCTGGATTTAGACAAAGATAATTGGAAAGTTGCTGAGGATCGTGTAGCTGTTTGGGAGAAAGTTGAGCCAGGAGATTTGCCACAAGAAGCTCAATTCCGATTCAATATGATGAGGCTTTTGGAGGGGGTTGCATAATTATGTCAAGAAGTTCATACAAAGGACCATATATTGATGAAAAGTTAATGAAGAAAGTCATGGCGCAGAAAGCTCCGGGTGGAACTAAGACTGCGATTAAAACATGGGCTAGAAGATGCGACATTTCACCTGAATTCGTCGGACATACATTTTTGGTTCATCAGGGTAAAAACTTTATAACAGTTTATGTTTCGGAGGCTATGGTAGGACACAAATTAGGAGAATTTGCACCGACAAGAACTTTCAGATCACACGGAAAAATGACTGAGAAAGCAACAGCGAAAACTTAATAGTTATGAGTGATGGGTTATGAGTTATGAGCTCATAACTACAAGCGAAAGCGTACTCATAACACATAACAATTATGGAATACATAACAATACAAAAAAATATAACGAGCTCACCCCGCAAATTGCGGTTGGTGGCTGACATGGTTCGAAAAATGAATCCATATTCAGCTTTAGATACACTGCAATTTACAAGAAATGCAGCAGCTGTGCCTTTAGCTAAAGCTATAAAAACTGTAATTGCAAACGCGGGGACAAAAGAAGTTTTAGCTTTTAAATCAATTGAAATTAATGAAGGTTTAAAAATGAAAAGATACAGGGTTGGAACAGCAGGAAGAGGAAGAGGCAGACCTTACAAAAAGAAAACTGCGCACATAAAGATTATTCTTACGGATGAAGTGCAGTTAAAAGAGTCGAAAGTGACTAAGGCAACTAAGGTTACTAAGGTAAAACCAGAAGAAGTTGCAAAAGACAAGATAGTTGAAGTTATTGAAAGAAAGGAGCAAAAAAGTTAGTTGGTAGTTCGTTCACAGTTAGTTCGCAAAAGCGATGAACGATGAACCAATAACGAATCACGAATTTATGGGACAAAAGATTAATCCAATTGGTTTTAGATTAGGCGGACTTGCACCTTGGGAAGCAAGATGGTTTGCTATGGGCAAAAAATATGCAGGACTTTTGAAAGAAGATATTAAAATTCGTGAGGTTTTGATGAAAAAATTAAGACCAGCTGGAATTTCAAAGATCGAAATTGAAAGAGCAGTTAATAAAGTAAAAATTATCATTCATGTTACAAGACCCGGAGTTTTGATCGGAAAAGGCGGCAGCGGACTTTTGGATCTTAAAAAGTTCTTAATGAAAGAACTTAAGGTTAAAGATGAAAACAAATTGGAAATTGCACCTATGGACGTAAGAGCTCCTGATTTGTCAGCTTATTTGGTTGCTCAAAATATTGCAGAACAG
>JAKFWZ010000013.1 GCA_021731695.1 Candidatus Daviesbacteria bacterium
AAATTTTGGAGTTTACAGCAAATATTTTTGGATCTTTATTCGCTGTTTCAACTAATTCCTTAAGCCAATTTTTTTCGACAATACAGTCGTTGTTTAGAAGAGCAACATATTCACCTTTTGCTTCTTTAATTCCGAAATTATTTCCTTTTGAAAAACCATAATTTTCGGGTAGGTTTATTAGTTTTAGATTTTTAATTTTTAAAGACAACTCTTCAAGAATTTTGCGGCTTTCATCCTTTGAATCATTATCAACAACAATTATTTCGTAAGAATCTTTTGGATAATTTAAACCGGTGAGGGATTTTAAAACATTTTCGATTAATCTTTCACCAAAGTAATTTAAAACAATTACCGACACAAAAGGATTCTTCATTCTTATTGGGAACGCTTTAAAATTTTATCTCTGGTGTTGGCATACTTTTGCCAGGCTTTATAAAACTTACTGCCTTTAATTTTATTTAACTCATATTCCAATCGTTCTATTTTTTCATCTTTTGATTTATCGATTGAATAACCTGACATAACCGCTTCTTTTAATTCCTCAGATGAATACATTTTTTTATACCCATTTCTTTCCCAATATTTTGCAAATTCCAAAAATCTATAAAAATTCATAAATTTTGCCAGGACAAATCCATGAATTCCGTCCATATAACCTTTATGTTCTAAAAACCTCCATTGAAATTCATGATCTAAATATTCTACTAAGTCTTCGGCTGTGGGATTTTTTTTTGCCGCAAAAACTTTTTCAACACCACTGTAGTGATCAACCATCTCAACCATTTCTTTAATATGAGCAATATTGTTGTGAACAAAAGCGTTATCCTCTATTGACTCAAGTTCAAAAAGCGTTCCTTTAAAATCCTGATCCTTGTGCACTCCTTTTGGCCAGTCTAAGTATCCTGTTTTAAAAAGTCTGATGTGATAATCAGGCCACCACATGCTGTGTCTTATCCATGTACCAAAAAATGAATTTCTAAACGGAAATTTAAAACCGTCATACTTATCCTCTTTGACCAATTTTAAAATTATTTTATGAAGTTTTTTTGTTAACCTTTCATCCCCGTCTAATAGAAGAGTCCATTTTTTTGTGGGTTTTTGCAATGCAAAATTTCTGGCTGGTTCTACATACCCATAATCTTCTACCGGAAAAACTTTCGCTCCTAAACTTTCAGCAATTTCTCTTGTTTTATCAGTACTTGCCATATCAACAACCACGATTTCATCAACAATCGGCTTTGCGCTCAAAATACACTCCCGAATATTGTGTTCTTCGTTCTTTGTATTGATAACTAAAGTGATTCCACTACTAAGAGCCATGAAAACCATTCTAAAACAAAGAGTGATAGAATAAAAGGATCTTAAAACTATGGCTAAAATTACGTTTCTAATTGATAGTCCTGATAATTGGATGGTGCCTCTGACTAAAGATTTTATTAATCAGCTCAATCAAACACATCAGGTTGATTTAATTTTTACAGAAGAGGAAGTTTCAGAAGGTGATATTTTATTCATTCTTTCATTTTACAAATTAGTAAGCTCTCAGACTTTAGCTAAGAATAAAAGGAATATTGTTATTCATGCCAGTGATTTGCCAAAAGGCAAAGGCTGGAGCCCTGCAACCTGGCAGATTATAGAGGGCAAAAATGAAATTCCCCTTACAATGTTTGAGGCAATAGATAAAGTTGATGCCGGACCTGTTTTTATGAAAGAGGTTTTACAGCTCGACGGCACAGAACTCATTAATGAGTGGCAAAATAAAATGGGCAAAAAGATTTTAGAAATGGCACGAAAATTTATAGATGAATATCCGAATAATAAATCAGAACCGCAAACTGGTGAAGAATCTTTTTATGAGAGACGAAAACCGGAAGATAGTGAATTGGATGTTGATAAAACAATCAATGAACAATTTAATTTATTTAGGGTTGTTGATAATGAAAAATATCCTGCTTTTTTTAAATTAAAAGGCAGAAAATATATTTTAAAGATTTCTGAAGATTAGCCTTTACATACAATCTAATCCATGTTAGCATTCCCCTATGATACTTAATCCTGATAGGAAAGGTTTGGGTTTATCCATAGCCGTTATTGGAGCGGGCGCTGTGGCACCTTACCATGTAAAACCACAGCTCGAATTGGGTTCAACAGTTATGATTTATGACAAAAACCAAACCCAAACAGACAAATTGGTTAATCGATACAGATCTGAATTTTCAGGATTTATTTCCTCAATCAGTGATCCGCACGAGGCCATTGAGAGATCCGATCTGGTAATGGTTTTAACTCCTGATCATTTACACACCTCTTATGCTGCAGATGCGCTAGCTAAAAGAAAAGCTGTTTTTGCAGAAAAACCGTTTACAACATCCCTTGCTGAAGCCAGAAAACTGGCTGATCTAAGCAAAGAGCAAAAATGCCTAACTTTTGTCGGCCACTGGGCTACACGACTTCATCCAATCTTCGCAGATGTAAAAAGAATTGTTGAATCCGGAAGAATTGGTTCTTTGCAAAATGTTGATACAAGTTATGAGCATAATATGAGACCTGTTAAAGAACAAAACGAAACATATAAAAGACAAAATCCTGTTTACGGAGGCGGTGTCCATGCTTTGGATCTAGGATTTTGGATTGCTAATAGCCGTCCTTTAGCTCCTGAAATATTAACGGCTGAAGGTTCACAACTTGAAGATCATCCAGAGGACTCAACTTATCCTGAACACTATTCATTTAATGTGGCTTATGACTCCTATAGATCACGCTCCTCAGTAACAGGCAGAGTCGGTATTGATTATTTTATACCTCAAAAAATTCATGGAATTTCCCTTGTAGTTACCGGAACTGATGGTGAAATCAGAGCTCATAATAAGTTTGGAGGTTATCTATTGGCAGAAGAAAATAAACCTGAGTTTATTTTCCATCCGGCAAGTGAGTCTTATCTTCCTGCTGATAGATTTGCACAAATTATGAATAACAATATCGTTAGATATCCACCCCTTCATGATCCAATCCCTAATTTTTCAGAAGTAATTCCAATAATGGAAGCCTTACATGCAATGGATCGAATGGCAAATCCATCTAGACGATAACTACTTTTCTTGAATCAATAAATTGTAAATAGTTACTGTATTTTGAATCGCGGATATTTATTTTTTTATCTTTTACATTTTTCATAATTTCTTTAATAGAAGATTCTAAATTATTTTCAGGTCCTGCATTTAACAGTTTTTCAAATTTTGTGAAATCAACGAAATAGTCTCTTTTATCAATTATTGATTTATCAATTTCAATTTCTGCATCCGGTTTTAATTTTTTAACTAGTTCTGCAATATCAATAATTGTGTAATTTTCTTTTGTAAATCCAACATTGAAAATTTCGCCTTTTACTTTTTGTTTTGGTGCTTTTATCGCTTTTATAAATGCATTGGCTGCATCGTTTAAGTGTAAGAGAGGTCTTCTTTGATTTCCACCCTGAACAATAATTTTTTCGTTGGTTGCTGCTTTTCCGGCAAATAAATTTGCAACCAAATCAAATCTCGGGCGATATGACCATCCATGCAAAGTTGCCATTCTTAAAATCACAATTTCTAAATCTTTTTCTGAAAGTAAAATTTCTTCAGCTTCTAACTTACTTCTGGCATACAAAGAAACCGGATTTGTTTTTGATTTTTCATTTAAAATATTTTTTCCACCGGCTCCGTAAACACTGCAAGTCGATGCAAAAACAAATCTTTTGATTTTGTAATATTTGCAAAGTTTAACAATCGCTTGTGTTGCAAAAAAATTAGTTTGAATTGTAAAAACCGGATCAACACTACACGCCGGATCACCAACAATTCCAGCTAAATGAATAACAGAGTCGGCGCCGGCTAAAGCTTTAGATAAATCACCAATATTTTCGATGTCACCTTTTATAAGTCTAAAGTCAGGGTTTTTATACAAATCTTTGATTGAATTATCACCAAAATAAAGTGCATCTAAAACAACGACTTTATAATTTTGATTAAGTAATTTTCGTACTAAAACAGATCCTAAATATCCTGCTCCTCCTGTCACTAAAACAGTTTTTTTGCCATCAGTTTTTTTTATAATTCCGGATAAAGTTTTTTTAAGAGACTTTGCTTTCATTATTTACATTCCGGCTTTCCATATTTATCCCACCAGAATTTAACATGTTTTGCAACATATTCAACTTGTGCCGGTTTTAATGAAGGATAAATCGGAAGGGTAACAATTCTTGACCCAACGAATTCTGTAACCGGCAATTTTTTCTTTTTGGATATATATGCAGGTTGTAAATGAAGTGGCGGGAAGTGAAAACTAAAACCAATTTCTTTTTCCTTTAAAAATTCCATAAAATTATCTCTCTCATTTACCAAAACTGGATATAAATGATTTGACTCGCGGTCTATTCCTCCTAACAATTCATTATATCGGGCTACCAACTTCTTTCTTTTGCTTTGCATTTCATCCAATTTTTTAAGCTGCGCTAAACCTAAAGCAGCTTGCATATCAGTCATATTCGCTTTCCATCCGGGAAATTCGACTTCATAAATTCTGCCTGCGCCTTTTTTCTGATATCTTTTCCATGCGTCAGATGAAATTCCATGTAAACGCGCTTTTCTTAACCAATCAGCCATTTTTTTATCTTTACAGGCAATCATTCCGCCTTCCCCAGTTGTAATATTTTTAATTGCATAAAAACTGTAACAGGCAATATTTCCATTGAAAGAATTTTTCTCAATTCGATGTGCCGAATCTTCAAATAAAACTTTTGGCTCTTTATTAAATAGTCCGGCAAAATGAACCGGCACTGAAAGTTTATTTGTTATTTTCATTAAAAAAGTTTCTCGATCAATATCTTCAAATTCAAAATCAATTCCGGAATTTTTAAAAACTGCAGCGGTTGCACTAAAAGTAAAACTTGGTAAAACTACACCGTCCATATTTTTACCAAAATGTTTTAAAGCCTGAACTACTAAAAACATAGCGTCGGTACAGGAAGAAACTGCTATGCAGTATGGTGCGCCAATATATTTTGCAAACTCTTCCTCAAAATGGACAGTCTTCTCGCCCATCGTCAGCCATTTATTTTTCAGAACCTCATCAACTGCCTCTCTTTCTTCGCGGCCTATCTCAGGTATAAAATAAGGAACATTCATGAACGCATTATATATACTTTTGCGTTATAATTCATCAGAGATCTGCCTTTATCTCCTGCCCAAAACAAAATGCGAGATAACAATCTAGACATTATAAAAGGGCTTGCATGTATTTTAATGGTATTTGCCCACAGCCAAACTTTGGGTAAAATTGCAAACACTTTCTATTCTGATTTTTTCTGGTATTTAGGTTTCTTTGCGCCAGTTTTATTTTTTGGATCAGTAGGCGTTTCGATTGTTTACCAACTTAAAAAACGCAGCTTTTGGTTGATTTTAATTTTTAATCTTTTCTTACTTTTAATTTCTTTTGCAGATCGGGGGAAAGAGTCCTTAAATTATGTTAACTTTTTTGCACCAAATTTAATCGGATCAATTGCTCTGGCGACAATTTTTATAGCGATACTTAGAAGATATAATTCGTTATTTATTTTTATTGGAATGATTCTCCTTGATAGAATACTAAACAGATTTCAAATTACCCCGACGATTCTTTACGGCATTCCTTTCGCCTTAATTCCCTGGGCGGCAGTTACAGCATTAGGAAAGTTTTTATTTGAAAGACCGGTTTTTAAAATTTGGATTTTGGCAACTGGTTCGCTGATTACTTTTTATTCTTTCGTTTTGAAAAATCAGATCATAGAAGATCAATTTATTACTACGCTATTTTTAGGAATGAGCATGATGATTTATTCATTTTCAGCAATTATTGCACCTTACCTTCTAAAGAATAAATCAATTTCTTCACTGCTTTCATATCTTGGTGAAAACACGCTGCTTTTTTATTGGGTTCATTTGTTTATTTTATTCCAAATCAGTTTCAAACTTCCGCCAGTTGAGATGTGGTCATTTATTTTATTTGAATCACTTATTTTTATGTGGGGTTTACAACAGCTTAATAAATATACCTTTGAGAAAGTTGCGCAAACTAATTTCTTTTGGAAAACATTAATCGGGGCAATATTTTTACCAATACTTTTAAAAACAACTCCAGAATTTAATTTTTATTACTTTAGCACTTTAACATTTATCTTTGCTTTAAATTATCATCAGTTTTTTAAATTAAAAGAATTTAAAAATTTATAAGCAGAGCTTGCGGCTTCGCCTAAGTCAGAACTTGAAGTTTCAATTATGAAAAAAATATTAATTCCACTTTTTCTCTTTTTATTTTTTGCATTAAGTTTTTTTGTTTCAGGAAATATTGACTCGCAAGACGGACAATTATATTTAGCAGTCGCCCGATACATTTATTACACTGGTGAACCTACTGCGCCACCATATGAATACAAATTCGACGGCACAGGTCAAAACATTCATATGGGCACTTATCTTGGGCAGGACGGAAAAACATACAGTCCTACTGGTTTAGGCTATACATTTGCACTGTTACCTGCAGTTTTCGTAACAAATTTAGTTTATAAGTTATATCAAACACCCGTTCAACTTGAGCATTTTCCTTTGCAAAGCGATTGGTTAATTTTATTTACTGCGAGTTTTACAAATGCATTTTTTGGAGCTTTACTTGGGATAATTATTTTTCTATATCTTTTGGAGCTTAGACTTAACAAAATTCAGGCTCTAATAATTACACTTACTACAATTTTTGCAACAAACCTCTGGCCTTATACAAAACACTCATTCGCTCATATGATGTTTATTTCATTCTTAGTTTTGTCGTTCTTTTTTATTAGAAAATATTTTAATTATGCAAAAAATGAGCGAGCTCTTTCTAATAGAAAAAAATATTTATTTTACAGCGGGGTCTCTTTTGGCGTTTGCGCTTTAACTTATAATCAATCCTTTACTCTTTCTATAATTCCACTTGTTGCTTATTATTTCTTACTTTCGAAATCTGAACTTACTAAATCCTTTTTCAAAAAAGCTCTAAAAGATTTTGCAATATTTTTTATCGCATTCATTCCCTTTTTTCTGGTTTTTGTTTTATTCGAACTTTTAAGATTTCGGGTTTGGACGGCGTTAGCAAATGAAGATTTTATCAGGCAGTATAAAATTTTCTTTAGTGTTCCGGTTTCGGTTTTTATCGAAGGAATTTATGGGCAACTATTAAGTCCAGGTCGAAGTATTTTTATCTATAGTCCAGTACTCCTGCTTTTAATTTTATTCTGGGAAAAATTAAAAAATGTTAAGGCAGAACTCGTCGCTTTTCTAATTTTATCAATTACTTACATATTCTTCTTTGCTAGTTTATATGTTATTGAGGAACCCGAGTATGGGGCCAGAGGGCTTTGGGACGGTGAATTAAGTTGGGGTCCGAGATATCTTTTACCGCTTATCCTTTTGCAACTTTGCTAATCGGAGTAATTTATAAAAACTTAACAA
>JAKFWZ010000010.1 GCA_021731695.1 Candidatus Daviesbacteria bacterium
AGGGAGTGCCTTCCGGCGGAGGAATTCTTTTAATTTTAATTTTAGTCACTCTAAGTTTAATTGCGGCTTGGGCAATTCCTTTGATTGATTTAACAACTTTGAAAATTTTACTGATTACAGTTGTATCTTTTGGAGGTTTAGGGTTTGTTGATGATATTCGTTGGCTGACGACGAAAAGAAAAGGAAAGTTACTTGGTTTAGGTCGTAAGGTTTTACTTCTTCTTCAAACTCTTCTGGCTTTCGTAATCGCATCGATGCTCTATTTTAATTTAGGACTCAACAATATAAACATTCCGGCAATCGGCAATTTTGTAATCGGCGCGCTTTATATTCCAATGGCAGCTTTTATTATCGTTTCGTTTGCAAATGCATTTAATATTTCTGATGGTTTAGATGGATTATCAAGCGGGCTTTTAATGATTTGTCTTTTTGCGTTTTTAGTTTTAGCATCATCAGTTTTTAACGAAACTTTATCTGCTTTTGTTGGCGTTTGGATTGGTGTGTTAATTGCTTATCTTTATTTCAATGTCTTTCCGGCGCGTATTTATTTAGGGGATGCAGGAGCTTTTGGATTTGGTGCTACACTTGCAGTTGTAGGTCTTTTAACCGGAAAGATATTTGGTTTGGCAATTATTGGTGGTGTTTACGTGATTATTATTCTTTCTTCTTTAATTCAGATTTTTGGAAAAAAGATTTTGAAGCGAAAAATATTTCCGGTTGCACCTGTTCATATGACTTTGAAATATATCGGGTGGCAGGAGCCCAAGATTGTTGCCCGTTTTTGGCTAGTCGGAATAATATTTGCAATTTTAGGTCTATGGTTATCCTTACTTAACTGACCCGATGAGAAGAATTGGTGCCCACTTGCAGGGCAAAAAACTTTCACGAAAAATTGATTTTCAGCTGCTGGCCTGTGTTGGCTGTCTTTTGGTGTTTGGTCTTATCATGGTTTACGACGCGGCTGTTGTGCAGGCCTTTAAAGATTATGGCGATAAATATTACTATATTAAAAATCAACTGGTGTGGATGGTTTTAGGACTGATAACTCTTTTTACATTTACTTTTTTTAATTACAAATATTTGCGGATTTTTGCTTTGCCGGCATTTTTAGTTTCAATTGTATTATTGCTTGCGGTTTTCATACCGGGGTTAGGTTATTCTGCGGGAGGTGCTCATCGCTGGCTTAGTTTAGGGCCTGTTAATATTCAACCCGCGGAAATTATAAAACTTACAAGCATCATATTATTTGCTTCACTTTTTGATAAAAAAGTTCGTTCATTTCCTTTTTTCAGTGTCGTGTTTTTGGTTTCATTTATTATCGGAGTTTTGCAAAGAGACTTAGGTTCTACGATTGTTTTCTTCCTGACCTCTGTTGCGATTTATTATTATGCCGGAGCACCCGCGCGATACATTTTAAGTTTACTGCCAATTGGTATTGTAGGATTTTTAGTTTTCGTATTATCTGCAGAATACCGCAAAAACAGAGTGCTCGCTTTTTTGGATCCATTTGCTGATCCGCAGGGTTATACATATCATATTACGCAGGTTTTAATTGCAGTTGGAACCGGAGGATTTGCGGGTGTGGGAATTGGTCAGTCAAGGCAAAAGTTTGAATATATTCCTGAAGTCACGACTGATTCTATTTTTGCAATTGTTGGTGAAGAATTAGGGTTTATTGGGAGTGCATTTTTAATTTCCCTTTTTGTCTTTTTAATTTATAAAGGATTTAAAATAGCTCAGCACTGTGATGAACCATTCGGAAGGCTTTTGGCATTTGGTTTAACATGTTGGTTAGGCATTCAAACGATAGTTAATTTAGGAGCTATGGTTGCGCTGTTTCCGTTAACCGGAGTGCCATTACCATTTATCTCATACGGCGGTTCTGCGCTTTTGGCAAATCTTATGGCTGTGGGTATTTTACTTAATATCTCAAAATCTTCTAAAGAGTGATTTAATAAATTCTTCTGGAGCTGTTAAAATGAATGGATGAAGATTGTTGTTACTGGTTCGCATTTTACTCCTGCTCAGGCTGTGATTGAGAAATTGCAAAAGCTTCCTGATATTGAAATTGTTTACTTCGGCAGGAAGTATGCGCGGGATGATGATAAGGCGCTTTCTGCAGAATCAAAAGTTTTACCAAAACTCGGAATTAAATTTATCCCGATAATTGCCGGAAAATTTAATAGATTTTTTTCAATTCAGACAATTATTTCTCTTTTAAAAACTCCAATCGGTTTTATTCAGTCGTTTTATTATTTGTTAAAAGTTCAGCCGGATTTAATTTTATCTTTTGGTGGATTTACCGGAATGCCGGTTGTAATTTGCGGATGGTTTCTCTCGGTGCCTTCAATCATTCATGAGCAGGGTTTGAAAATGGGTTTGGCAAATTCAGTAAGTAGTTTATTTGCAGATAAAGTTGCGGTTTCTTTTGATGAATTTAAAACACCAGCGTTTGTAAATCCCAAAAAGATTGAGGTAACCGGTAATCCGATAAGAAGCGAAATTTTGGATTCTGAAATAAAACCTTCAAAAGAAATCAAATCCTTTGTTGACTCAAACAAAAACCGTGATCTCGTTCTGGTAACAGCCGGAAATCAGGGTTCTCATAAAATTAATTTAATTGTTGAGGACGTTTTGTCAAAACTTACAGCCGGAATTGCAGTAATTCATCAAACAGGTGATTCAAAATATGATGATTATTCAAATTTATCAAAATTTCATTCTAAAGACTATTTTGTAACAAAATGGATTGATGCAAATGATTTTAGTTATATTTTAAATCATGCAGATCTGGCAGTAACACGCACAGGAATTAATACACTAATTGAACTGGCGGTAAAAGAAGTGCCGGCTTTAATGATTCCGATTCCTGTAGGTCGCGAGCAAATAGATAATGCTAAATTTTTTGCCAAACTCGGTTTAGGTGAAGAATTAAAAGATGATGATTTAACTCCCGAAATTTTTCTTAAAAAAATTACAGAGATGTTAAGAAAAAAGAAAGGGTTGAAAGAGGAGGCGGGGAATGTTAAAAAAGTGGTTGTAATGGGGGCAGAAGAAAGGATTATCCAAATGGTGCTTTTAACTTTAAACGAAAGATCAATTTTGGATATAAAAGCCGACAATGCGAAATGAGGAAAGAAAACGAAGACTTAAAAAAATCGCCCTGTTTTTGATTGTTGTGCTACTGGTTTTTGGTTCACTTTACGCAATAATCACTTTAGTAATTCAGGCAAAAGTTACGAATTTTGAAGTCAAAGCTACTAATTTAACCTGTACTGATCAGGAACAAATTGCACAATTCCTAAGATCAAATCCGGTAAATTATTTTTCAATCAACCAGGGAAAATTGAATCTAAGTTTAAGGGAAAAGTTTTTTTGTATTGGGCGCTCGCAGTTTAAACCTACTTATCCCGATAAGCTTTTTGTTGAAGTTTGGGGAAGAGAGGGGGCATTTGCTGTCACTGAAATTTCAACAGAAGGGAATTTTAATCCGGTTGTTTTACTGCCTGATTTATTGCCAAACGCAACCGAATCAACTCAGGCTGTTGCTCCTGTAAAGCTAATTGATGATGTTTTAAAGGAAGCGAAGACTGCCTCTGAGAGTGCGACCTTTTTAGTTGATAACGAAGGAATGGTTTTTGACAGACTTGAGGATCAGATTAATTTTCCAAAGATTTTAATTTTAGGAATTAAGCTTGAGATAGGAAGAATAATACCGGATAACACAATCGAAAAAGTAAAAGATGTTTCCGGAAAACTTCAGGCTATAAACATACCGACAGATAATTTGTATGTTCTGGGCGATAAGCTTATAATAGATAGCAGTCCCCGTGTCATAATATCTCTAAATAAGCGATTAGACTATCAAACAGCCTCTTTACAACTGATCCTGACGCAGGCTAAAATGAATTCAGATCCGGGTAAAACGGGTAGTAATAATATTGAGTCAATCGATTTGAGATTTGATAAGCCGGTTATTAGATATGGAAAATAATCCAATAAACCAATATAGCAAATAAAACCAATTTCCAATAATTGGACATTTGACGATGGATTATTTGTTTATTGGTTTATTTTTAAAAAGTTATGCCTAAAGACAAGATTATCTGTGCTATTGATGTAGGTTCCTCAAAAATTGCAACTTTAATTGCTTCTGTTTTAGAAGATGACAGGTTGAATTTAATTGGTGTCTCAGCTGTAGCTTCCCGTGGTGTTAAAAAATCCCAGATTGTAGATATTGAGTCAGCAGTGGCTGCAATCGATGAAAGTGTGCAGTCTGCAGAGCGTATGGCAGGATATTCCCTCTCTAATGCTTTTGTTTCAATGGGTGGTCCTCAAATTGAAAGTATTAATTCTCACGCAGTTGTGGCAGTTGCAGAGCCTGATGGAGAAATAAAAGCTTCGGATATCGGAAGAGTTAATGAAGCAGCGCGTGCAATCGCATTGCCTTCTTCAAGAGAAATTCTTCATGTTATTCCCAGAACTTTTACAGTTGACGGTCAGGAAGGAATCTCAGATCCTATTGGGATGACTGGTGTCAGACTTGAAACTGATACTCATATAATTACCGGCCCAACAACTTCTATGCGAAACTTAGTTAAGTGTGTCGGAATGGTCGGGGTTGATACAAAAGAATTAGTTTTCTCGGGAGTCGCATCAGCTGCAGCCGTTTTAACCGATACTGAAAAAGAATTGGGTGTTATTTTAGTTGATATCGGTGGAGAAACTACAGATGTTGTTGTTTTTGTTGATGGTGCTATCGCATATTCTTCAGTAATTCCGATAGGCGGTCGCCATGTTACTTCAGATATCGCAGTTGGTCTTCGAATTTCTCTTGAATCCGCAGAAAAAATTAAACAGTATTTAGCAAAGCCTCAAAAAATTATTCAGGCTGATGAGAAAAATCCAAAAGAAAGAAAAGAAGATTTACTTGATCTTAAGGAGATTAAAATTACTGAGGAAGTTCAAAAGATTTCCAGAAAAGCAGTTGTTGATTCAATCATCCGCCCGAGACTTCAGGAAATATTTAAATATGTCGGTAAGGAAATTAAAAAGAGTGGATTTGGTTCTCAAACACCTTCAGGCTTAGTTATCACCGGAGGAGGCGCGCTAACTGTTGGAGTTTTGGATCAGGCGAAATATATATTAGGATTCCCTGCGCGAACGGGTAAGGTTGAAGGATTTACAGGACTTATTGATGAAATTGATGCTCCTACGTTTGCGACAGCTGCGGGACTATTAATATACGGCGCAAAATCAGTCTCTCCTGAACAGATGAATCTGCCTGTTTTAGGTAGTGGAATACCTTTAAAGCAAGTCACTCAGAAAGTTACTGATTTGATTAAGTCCTTCCTGCCTTAATGCCCTTGCATTAGTGGATCTTATATTGCTAAAATCAGCCGATCCAGGAAATAGGGTATAGGTTATAGTTCATAGTAATTTAAGCTCCCCAAAAACGATAACCTACAACCTAAAACCTATAACCATAAACTTATGTTAATTAAACCAGATGTTCAGAAGTTCGCAAAAATAAAAGTTGTAGGACTTGGTGGCGGTGGAACAAATGCGCTTAACTCGATGATCTCTCTCCAGCAAATTCAGGGAGTGGAATTTATTGCGATTAATACAGACGCACAGGCTCTTTTAGGTAATCAGGCTCCGACAAAAGTTCAAATTGGTGAGGCTTTAACCCGAGGTTTAGGTTCAGGTGGAAATCCGGAGATTGGTCAGAAAGCTGCAGAAGAATCAACTCAAAAAATTCAGGATGTTTTAGAAGGATCAGATATGGTGTTTTTGACTGCGGGAATGGGTGGAGGAACCGGAACCGGTTCAATTTCAGTAGCCGCCTCAGTGGCAAAACAATTAGGTGCTTTAACAGTTGCTGTTGTTACAAAGCCATTTGCTTTTGAGGGTTCAAGAAGAATGGTGGTTGCGGAGGAAGGAATTGAAGCTCTAAAAGATAAAGTAGACGCTCTTATTGTTATTCCAAATCAAAGGTTACTTGAGGTTGTTGATAAGACCATGAGTTTATTCGAAGCTTTTAAGCTTGCAGACTCAGTTTTGGGTCAGGGTGTTCAGGGAATTTCAGATCTTATCGTTATGCCGGGACTTATTAACGTGGACTTTGCCGACGTCAGGACCATTATGACTAACGCGGGATCTGCGCTAATGGGTATTGGACAAGCTGGTGGAGAAAACAGAGCTGCGACTGCAGCCCGCATGGCAATTGCTTCACCACTACTAGAGGTTTCAATTGAAGGAGCCAAGGGAGTTTTGTTCAATATCGTCGGAGGTCCGGATCTTTCAATGACCGAAGTAAACGAAGCCGCCCAAATTATTTCCCAGGCTGCAGAACCTGATGCAAACATAATTTTTGGTGCAACTATTAAGGAAGATATGGTTGATATGGTTAAGATTTCAGTTATTGCCACTGGATTTGATGAAACCCGGGTTAAATTACGGGAATATGCAGGTGTTGGTCCGGGAAGACCACAAGCTCCTATGGGACAATCAAGTTATCAACAACAGGCACCATCTTATGCTTCTCAATCTCAAAATCCATATCAAAATTCCCAGGCTTCGGTTCAGCAAACTGTAAATTCTTCATCTTCACAGAGTTCAAATGAATCTGATAATGAGCAAGAACAGCCTCAGGAAGAAGAGAATGATGATTTGGAGATTCCAGCTTTCCTCAGACAAAATAGATAATTACACTTTTAGTCTACTAATAATTTTCTGCACATTTTGTTCCGTCGGTTGAGCTCCGTCTAGTATTACTAAATCTACACCTGTGATTGTTTGATAGCGTTTCCTCGCTGAGAGAAATGTTTTTATATCCCTGACGTTTGAAGGATCATCTGTTAAATTTCTTTCAACTAAGCGTCTTTGTAATTCGAGATCTAAACTAGGCGGTTTTAATTCAAAAGCATGCAGCGGTGATTCCGTGGTAACCGCTAAATGTCTAAGCATGTCATGGTATAAAGGCCGGGAGCATGAAAAAGTAACGATTGAGGGGAGCCCATTTAATAAATTATCACGCGCCATTTCAACCATGGCCATAGAGCTGGTTTGCACTGAGAATTGTTCAAGTTTGGGTGGTAACTGAGGATGCCTTTCGCCGAAAATATATTTTCTTACTGAATCAATATCAAACAAGACAGCATTTGTTTTTTTAGCTAAAAGAGTTCCTAATGTAGTTTTGCCGCTAAGAGGAGGACCTACAATAGCTATAATTGACCTTGGAAGTTGTTCTTTTCCTTCATGGTAAGGCATAAGGCTAATTATACACCCACAAGCCTGATTTATAAAAAAGTTTCAGGGGTAATCTAAAGCAGTTGGTACAAATTAACGGCAAATAGTTGTTAAATTAAATTATGTATCGACTAAATCAAATACCTTCTGAGGCACAAATCAAGAAACAGTTAAGGAGAATTGTTTTTGGTCAGAATCT
>JAKFWZ010000009.1 GCA_021731695.1 Candidatus Daviesbacteria bacterium
ACCTATTGTTGGTTCATCTAAAAATAAAACTTTGGGCCGGTGCATTAAGGATCTGATAATTTCCAATTTTCTTTTCATACCACCGGAAAAAGTTTTAATCGGTTTAAACATATCGTCTTTCAAGTCTAAAACAAGTGCCAGTTCGTGAACCCTGCGTTTATAAGATTCCGGCATTAAAGAATAGAGCGGTCTAAAAGGGTAAAGGCCGTAAAGAACTGAATGAAACCTGATATTTTCTTCAGCAGTTAAGTTTTGATCCAGCGAGGGGTTTTGAAAAATAATACCAACATTTCTTCTGACTTTTTGCGACTCCTTATCAATATCAAATCCTGCAATTTTTACATCCCCTGAAGTTTTTGAAAGTATTGTAGTTAAAATTGAAATTGTTGTTGTTTTGCCTGCACCGTTGGGTCCTAGAAACGCAAAAAATTCTCCTTGCTTAACATCAAAAGAAATATCATTAACAGCATTAACTTTAGACTGTTTATATTTTTTTACTAAATTCTTAACCTGAATAATATTATCCATATGAAAATTGTTACATTGCTGCATTGTTTCATTGCTTTTTTAACAATTTAACAATGAGCGAGCTTGCGAGCGTTAACAATGAAGCAATTGTTCTATCCCAGCTTTTCTCTTTGTGTGCGCAGGAAAACAAACCATTGCTCAAAGAAAGAGAAAATAACCTTAAAAGGGGTCTCGATAAACAAATCAAAGAAAAATAATATTACATTAATTTTAGAAATATTCTCAGTTAGTCTTCGTCCCGCATGAATAATTGGCAAGAAGAAGAAATCGAATAAGACTGAACTAAAACCCTGATTTTCTGTATGAAGAGAATAAACATGAGCAGTCTGATTAATTCTGAAGCAGATAAATGAAACGATCATCAGGAAGAACAGAAAGATAACCTGACTGATAAAAGTAAAGTTAAGGATAGTTAATATATAAGTAATTGAGCCGAGTGAAAGCACAAGTGCAGCGAGCCATAAAAGAAGAAAAATAAAACTCAAAATCGGATCAACTTTTTTGCCCGATTTTTTAAGAATTAGAGGCTGCCATGAATTGGGATCTGAAATATACAAAATATTTTTTATTTTATCCCAAATCCTAATTGAATTATCTCTGTCCGGTGTTTTAATAAACATAGCAGCGACAACCATTAAAAGCGGCGGGAAAAGAGTATTTAAAGCAATAGAACTCCATATAACATGTCCGTAAAGGAAACTTTCGATTGAACCCTCTATTGCTAAACCAAAAACAGCTTTGGTAATCAAAATAAAAATTATACCTCTGACAATTGCCCGGGAAACTTTTTCGCGGATGTTGTCATATTTTTTCGTACAAGTACTGATGACCATCACCTTAAAATCTTCCATATTTTTAACTAAATCCAAATTTTTTCCGCGATTTTGTTTTAAAATATCCTCGAGTATATAAAAAGGAATTGACTGGTTTTTGAAAAAAGTATAAAAACGGTCTTTCAGGGGATAATCAATTTGATAATTAATTTGTTTATAGGCATCTAAAAAGTTATCAGAGACATGTTCAATATTATGCTCAGATAACTCTCCAAAAATTTGAACAAAGAGGTGATACCTTAAAAGTGGTAGATCCTGATTTGAATAAGTTCTTCTGATTGCTAAAAATATCTGAACATCTTTTGTGACTGTACTGTCATCTGCAATAACGACCTTATCTTTATAAAATTGAAACATAAAATTAGTAATCAGCTCGCGGTCTTTTGAGGGACTTAGAATATTTTCAATCGCTGAAGACATAAAATTCATAATCCACTCGTTAACAACACCTTTATTGACACGATGTTTTTTATTAATTTTTTCCTGCAAATTTAGAAAAAGAGTAATTATCTTCTCAACCCTATCGACAATACTTTCAGGCACAGTACCTATAGGAAAATATCTAGCCCAAACGAGTTCTCTGACGAGAGGTTCTGCCGTTGTTTCAGCTGTTCCGCCGAGCATAAATCTCCTTTTTAAAATTCTTTCGATAGCAGCCCGTAAAACCGCATCATCATCCCGAAAATCCATTGCATTTCGGAGTTTTTCGTACCATGAAGCAACTTCTGCAACAACAGGATTGACAGAAATCATTCTGTCGTAGGTTGTGGGTTTTTCCTTATCGAAGTGGGAGACTAAATATTCAGCTGACGGGGTTAAACCTTTGTAGGACTCCATAATCTTAGATTAACATAATTACGAGGGGTTTAAAATTATTTTCCGAGCGTGAAGTATTTTAAAGAACTCTGTCTGCCGTCTGAAGCCTGAATCTGGAAACCATATTCCTGACGGGATAAACCTGGTAATCCAAATCTGACTCTCGATGAAGACCATGACTTAATGGTGCCGTGAGCTACAATACTTGAGCCTGAATAAATATTTACTGAGCCTCTTTTAGTGCCGAACTCAGTACCCTGAAAAGTTAATTCATATTCACCATTTGTTAGTTGAACCGAGGTAGCGTTAATAACCGGCTGACCATTTTTGATCGTAAATTTTATTTCATTACTTTTGCTGCCATCGCTTCGGATAATCTGAATTCTGTAAGAGCCTTTCTTAAAGAATGGAACTTTAGCTTTGATTTCAGTATTGCTCCATGAAATTGGAGTAGCTCCACCAGAGGGGTAACCCTGATTGGATTGTCTGAAACTTATATAGCCGGCAGTAGAGCCAAAATTTGATCCGTAAACTGTAAATTCTTCCATAAAATTAGCTGATGAAGGTTCAACATCTTCTAATTCGAAAACATTTGAAGGAGCTTGAGTTGGTGTCGGGCTTGGTGTTGAAGTTGGAGCCTGAGTAGGAGCCGGAGTTGAAATCGGAGGTTTGCTTTCAAAAGGAAAAGGTTTTATCGAAGGAAAAGGATTAAAAAGGGAAACTGCGACTGGTAATGCCAAAAGAGATGTAAACATTTATCTTCGGGCAGAAGTAAATTGATTTAACCATACACTATAGGAAATTGCAATTAGATCAAAGTAGATCAAATATCACTTAAAGCGAAAGATTTGTTATTTAGCAGGCTTATTTCTTCCTTGAAGCCAGGAGTAATATGGCAAAAGCCACTGCGAATAGTGCTCCCACTAAATAGAATAAAAGTAATCCAATAGTTTGGTTGTCAAAAGTCATAGTTTTCCTCTTTCCGCGAACTCGACTGAAGTCAATAAAAAGAACAAAGTCCCTGCTACGCCTGATAATAGTACAGTCGGCGACACGTTGTCAAAGTCAGCAAAAACCGGTAGAACCATTGATGCCAGAAAAACAGCCGAAAAGTTGATCGAGATCTGACTGAGTGCTCTGAATTTGTAGCGGGATAGGTGAAGCATATTTAAATTATCCATATAAAAACCGTAAGCTGTCAAGGCTGTAACCTATCGATGAAAGGCCAATCAAGATTGCGACGTCACTTCGTGATCTCGCAATGACAATCATAGCATCCACTTTAAAGACAAGGTCGTTTTATATATAATTCCGGCTATGGCTGATGAGAGAATAAGAGTTTTTAAATATCTGGACGTTGTAACGGTCTTTTTCGTTACATTCCTGCTTATATCTAATGTAGCTGCATCGAAGATCCTGGTTTTAGGTCCACTGTCACTTGACGGTGGAGGATTACTGTTCCCGTTAACTTATATTTTCGGCGATATTTTAACTGAAGTTTATGGTTATAAAAAAACCAGAAAAGCTATTTGGTTGGGACTCGGCGCAAATCTTTTAATGGCTGCAGTATTCGTAATTATAGGTGCAATGCCTCCTGCTCCTGATTGGCCGAATCAGGATGCGTATATGGCAATTCTCGGACTCAGCGCGAGAATTGTTTTAGCTTCGGTTGCAGCTTACTTTTGCGGAGAATTTATTAATTCATATGTTTTGGCGAAGATGAAAATTTTAACAAAAGGAAAATTGCTTTGGTCAAGAACAATCGGTTCGACATTAGTTGGAGAATTGGTTGATACAACAGTCTTTATGTTTATAGCTTTCTGGGGAGTTTTGCCACTCGATTTATTTATCGCAGTCGGGGTTTCAGGCTACTTCTTTAAAGTTGCCATTGAAGTTATCTTTACACCATTTACTTATTTAATGGTGAATTTTTTGAAGAAAAAAGAAAAGGAAGATTATTATGATAGAAAAACTAACTTTAATCCTTTTGCGGTAAAATAATTACGATTAACGATTAACGATTAACGATTAACGATTAAAGATTAACGATTAATTTATGCAAATCCGCCGTGTTTTTTAATTAATTCTTCGATTTCGTCTAATTTTTTCTGAGTTGTGCTTTTTTGAGAGCTGGTGTTAATTTTAAAAGTTTGTTTGCAGTAAGCAATCCATTCCTTTTCGCTGATTTTTTCAGCCGTAACCTGTTTAGTCTTACTTGAACCTTCTTTCCAGCTTATTACTTTTATAACCGTCTTAAACCAAAGCTCACGTTCCTGAGCCTTTTCATCATTAATTGCTTTGTTTTTTTGTGTGTTTGGCATAATCTTAGTTTTTTACGGGTAGTTGGATTAGAACGGTGTTAAGTATACCACTATTTCAGTCTTTTTCCAAGCCTTTTTTGGTATAATCTCACTTATGAATTACCAGATACTGTTGTACTACAAGTATATTGAGATCGAAAACCCTGCTCAGTTTTTAGCTGGTCAGAGGGAACTTTGCGAAAAATTGAATTTAAAAGGGCGAATTTTGATTGCTAAAGAGGGAATTAACGGGACTCTTGAGGGAGCTCCGGAGGATACAGAGAAATATATCGAAGAAATGCGGAAAGATCTCCGGTTTAAGGACACTCACTTTAAAAAATCCGAAGGAAATGGTTCTGCTTTTCCGAAATTATCAATAAAACTGCGTGATGATATTGTGAGTAATCATATTAAAGAACTCAAGCTGGATCCAGCTAAAGTGACAGGAAAATATCTTCAGCCCGAAGAACTTCATGAATGGATTAAATCAGGAAAGCGGTTTTTTATGATTGATATGAGAAATGATTATGAAACTGCTGTCGGATTCTTTAAAGGTTCTATTCTCGCGCCGTTTGAAAATTTTAGGGATATGCCGAAAATTTTACCTGAAATTGAACATTTAAGAGGAGAGACAATTCTCACTGTTTGCACAGGAGGAGTTCGGTGCGAAAAAGCTTCCGGATTTTTACTGCAAAACGGATTTAATGATGTTTATCAGCTACACGGCGGCATTGTTTCGTATATGGAAAAATATCCGAACGAAGATTTCTTAGGTAAGTTATATGTATTCGACGGACGTATAACAATGGGATTTAATACAGAAGATCCTAAACATGTAGTCGTTGGAAAATGTTCTAAATGTGGTAAACCGGCTGATACTTATTATGATTGCAAAAATGTCGCTTGTGAAGGCAAAAGGCATTTTATAAGTTGTGAGAAGTGTATAGAAAAAAGTCAGGGATACTGTTCAGTAAACTGTGATAGCTTAAGTAATCGAGATGAGAAATTAAACTATACGTCTTCGGGCATTGCGTGATAGAACGGCTTTAAATCCGGGATATAAAGACTCCATTACTTCTACATTTCCGGTATGGAATACACCTATCGCTTCACAACCCGCTGATAATTGATTTTCTTCAGTCTGAGATTGTTTCCGCATACCTAAAGATCTACTTCCGAGTCCTTTTATAACACCTTCCAAATCAGAAGCTCTATGTAGTTGTGTGAAATGCTGCATATCGAAATTCTGCCAATCCAACAAAACTTTCAAGATTATTGCTCCGTCATACATGAAAGCTGTTCTAACTCCAGAATTAGCAAAGGTGTGAGAAGTAATAAGATCGGTAGATGCCTCATCGAAATCCCCAAAATAAGCAGTCCCTTTTTTATCGCTTGTCTTACCCAAGGTTAATAAGAATCCCTGAGCGATACTTTTATCAAAATCATGTGATACTTTTATCAAGTTTTGGGAGATTAGGCGATTTGCCAGATCATTTGCTTTCCTGAATTCCATATCAAAATGAGTTAATTCATGGGTTGTATTTGATCTTGTAAAAACAATGCCCGGTGCTTGTTCGCCATGATGAGTTACCATTTTGTTGCTTGGAAAGTGATCTAAAGCAATAACAGGAGGGTTAATTATTTCATTTACCCAATCAATTACTACAGCACCATGACTTCCATTAGTTAATATTCCCGTGTCTTGAAGCCGGATTGTATTAGGCAGATCACTTCTTTCCATTATTCTTGCACCGGTCATTTGAGAATAGTGATCTATCCAGATTGGAAGTACGTGACTTCTCATTCTTTGCTCGGAAAGTAACGCTTTAGAATAAAAAGAATCAACCATCGCTACTTTTTGCTCAACTGGTCTTCCTTCAAGACTCGCAAGAAATGCTTCTTCCTGGGCCCTCTCATTTATTTGTGGAACTACAAACGTACCCAAAGAACCCGCCAGCGTGGCACCTGCAAGCAAAACAGCGCCTCTTCTTAAGACTGTCCTTCTCGAAATACCTCTTGCCCGGTTTAACCTCATTTGGTCATTGGGACGCGTTTTACCTTTCGCTTGGATTTCTTCTATAGTTTCTCGTGCTGCAATCTCTTCAGGAGTACCCATGAAGAATTCTTTAAAAGTCAACATTGAACGGAATATTATAGCCTAAATTAAGAAAATAATCAAACTATAGGTTCAATATACTAAAGATTGAAAGCCAGGATTAAAGGGAGATGGTCAGATACCTCACTTTCCTGAACTTTAAAATCTGAAACCTTCACGTCTTCGCTGACAAAAATATAATCTACAACATTTCTACCTGAGCCACTTAATTCATTTGAATTAGGTCTGGTTGTTTTAATATTAAATTTGTCAATTAAACTGACGAAGTTGTCGTTTAAAATTTTCATAGAATCTGTATCAGGAAATAAATTAAAGTCACCACAAATTATAACAGGATAATCTACTTCTTTTCCTCTTTCT
>JAKFWZ010000022.1 GCA_021731695.1 Candidatus Daviesbacteria bacterium
AACAGAATCTGAAGATTCTACCAGATTTGCAAAACTTTTTAAAGACCTAAATACCTAAACAACTCATTAATAAACCCCTTTAAAATTAAGTTTTTTAGTCAGTATAAAACCCTTAATTTATATATTAAGCTCATCCTATAGTTGTAATATCGGCATATTATTGATATAATTTTTCTATGTCCATGCCCGATAATTTGGAAAGAATGCGTCAAACCCCCAGCGGTTTATTTGTATATCAGGACCCTTACCCGAATTCTGGAAACCTTTCAATTGTTAGAGAAAACACAGATAAGACCCATGCTATAGCTACGGTTTTTGGTGTTAGACCAGATTCTGCCTATTTAATTGTCACTCGTCATGATAAAAGTAGTAAAGAATTCCCACTTCCAACAACCCATTTTATAAACCGAGATCAAGCGCATTGGACTTATACACTCTCCACAGACGGATGGCCAGTAGAAATTCCAGCCGCTGATGTTAAAAAAGACTTAGAAGAAGGCACTTTATTCCTTTTGAAGGTATTGCCTGTAGAAATAAATATTCACTCGGATGAAAATCGCCCGCTTATGTTTAAGTTAAATGTTATGAAAACTATATTAATAAACCTTAATCTTCCCAATCGTATCATTCAATCCCATGCTCCACCTAATTTCTAAATACCTCCAACATTTACTTAGTTGTACTCAACCACTCAACTCTTTTATCTGATCCCTTAATTTAGCAGCTTGTTCAAAATCGAGCAAACTTGCAGATTCTGTCATTTGTAATTCCAAAAGCTTAATCATCTCCCCTTTATCTTTTTCCGGAATATCATCAATACTTAGTTCTTTTTTACCAGCGTCTTTTTCTAATTCCTCAACTTTTTCAATTAACCTATCTCTTAATGCCTTACTAATTGTTTTAGGAGTGATTCCATGTTTTTTGTTGTAATCAAGTTGATACTCACGCCGCCTGTCCACTTCATCAATAGCCGCTTTCATCGATTTCGTTTCATGATCCGCATACATAATCACTTTTCCTTCTATATGTCTCGCAGCTCTTCCCATTGTCTGAATCAGCGAAGATCTTGAACGTAAAAATCCTTCTTTGTCAGCATCTAGAATTATTACCAATGAAACTTCCGGCAAATCCAAACCTTCACGGAGCAAATTGATTCCAACAATTACGTCATATTCCCCCATTCTGAGAGATTCCAGAATGTCGGATCGCTTTAATGTTTCAATATCCGAGTGCAAATATGTAACTTTAATTTCTCTTTCTGCTAAATACTCAGATAAATCCTCTGCCATTCTTTTAGTTAAAGTCGTAATTAAAACCCTCTCTTTATTTTTAATCCTTGCATTAACTTCATTCATAATATCCGGAATCTGTCCTTTTGTTGGACGTACTTCTATAACCGGATCAACAATTCCTGTCGGACGAATTAATTGTTGAGCGACGTTTGGCATGTTGTACCAATCAGCATCACCCATCTTACCGTCATCCCCGATCCCGATCGGGGATCCATTCAATACATCTTCATCTTTATGGATTCCCTCCTTCGAGGGAATGACAGGTGGCGGCGCACCTGTTGCTGCTAAAGATAATTCATATTCATTTGGAGTTGCTGAAACAAATATAGTTTGATTTAGCCGGCGCTGAAATTCATCGTATTTCAAGGGTCTATTATCTAAAGCTGAGGGCAATCGAAACCCAAAATCTACCAAAGTCGTTTTTCGTGCCCGATCACCGTTGTACATACCCCTTATTTGAGGCAAAGTTATATGGGATTCATCAATAATCACTAAATAATCTTTCGGGAAAAACTCCATTAAAGAATCCGGCGGTTCTCCGGGTTGGCGACCGTCGAAATATCTCGAATAATTCTCAATTCCGTTGCAATATCCGAATTCTCTGATCATTTCCAAATCATAATTTGTGCGCTGTTCCAATCTTTGGGCCTCAAGCAATTTATTCTGAGCTTTCAATTCTGTAAGTCTTTTTTCTAAATCTATTTCAATTTGCGCAATACCCGGTTTTAATCTTTGCTCAGGAGTGATGTAATGTTTTGCCGGGAAAATTGTTAAAGTCTGAGACGTCGGAACTGTATCTCCGGTTAACGGATCAAGAATCGAAAGTCTTTCAATTTTATCGCCTAACATTTCAATTCTAACTGCATGATCGGCATAGGAAGGGAAAATATCAACTGTGTCACCGTTTACGCGATAGGTGGATCTTTTGAAATCGATATCATTTCGGTTGTAGAACATCTTCATTAACATTTTCATAATTGAATCGATTGAAAGTCTGACACCCTGTTTGATTTCGAGGATAGCTCCTGCATATTCTTTCGGAGAACCTAAGTTATAGATACAGGAAACTGATGCGACTACGACCACATCTTTTCGCGTCATTAAAGAAGTTGTCGTAGATAACCTTAATTTTTCAATTTCTTCGTTAATCTGGGTTTCTTTTTCAATATAAGTGTCTGACTGAGGAATATAGGCTTCAGGTTGGTAGTAATCATAATAAGAAACAAAGTATTCAACAGCATTATCCGGAAAAATTGATCTGAATTCCTGTGCCAATTGCCCTGCTAATGTTTTATTATGAGATATTATCAAGGTCGGACGCTGAACCTTTTCAATAACATTCGCCATTGTGAAAGTTTTTCCGCTGCCCGTTACACCCAAAAGAACTTGGTTTTCTTCTCCGTGCTCCAACCCCCGTACCAATTTTTCAATTGCTTGAGGCTGATCCCCTGTTGGTTTGAACTGACTTGATATTTTGAAATTCATAAATTTGAGGTGACGAAGGTAACTGAAGATGCTAAGGTTTCTAAGGTCAAACCTTCGACACTTTCGACACCTAAGTCGCCTTAGTCACTCTTTATTCTACCACACAAAACCCGAACGAAAAACTTCGACTCTACTAAAAACTAGACTGCACTTAAGCACTATGCCACAATAGAATATATGCCCGAAAAAAGCCGCCTGAAAAATATTGCGGTGTATTCTTTTTTTGCTCTTCCGCCTGCGCTATTTTTGTTAGTTCTTTGGATTTTAAGCGTTAATACCTCACTTTTTCATTCTTTAGGACAAATTATTCTAATGATTATTATTGCCACGGGAATTTTATTTCTTTCCGGCTGGCTGATTTATAACTATGTGTTTAGAAAATACGAAGCACCGGCAGAACTCATTTACAAAGTCATAAGCGATATAAAATCCGGTGATTTTAAACCTTTGCCGAAAGACGCAAATCTTGAGGAGTTTTCGCTTTTATATCAGGAATTAACCGGACTTGAAAACGCAATTTTATCAAACAATAAAACTGTTGCAAGCCTTAATCAAAAGAATAAAGCCATGGATGAACTTTTTCAAATCAGCTTAGATCCGACAACTGATCCTATTATAGTTTTAGATACTAAATCGCAACTTAAGTATTTAAATCCGGCGGCAGAAGCAATATCAGGAATCAGAAAATCCAATGCAAATGGGCGCAGAATTGATCAATTTGTCAGATTTTACAATAAAAACAATGTTGAAATTCCTCCAAGTTTATACTTAACTCCCTCAAAGGATAATGCATCCAATAAAATATTTTTTAGCTCAGAAGTCAGAATCATTAGTGCAATAAATATTCAGTCTTTTGCTGATGTCTCAGTTTTTAAAGTTGCAGAGGGTGCAGATATTGATGTTCTAGCAGTAATTTTATTCCACGACAAAACTAAAGAAAAACAACTTGAGGCAATGAAGTTGGATTTTGTTTCAATGGCAGCTCATGAATTAAGAACTCCTTTAACTTCAATCAAAGGTTATATCTCAGTTTTTCTAAATGAGAATGAAAAAATATTAACACCTGATCAATTAATGTTCGTCAGGCGTATTAATACTTCAACACAACAACTTGCCGGACTCGTTGAAAATCTTTTGAGTGTTGCCCGTGTTGAGCGCGGAGCACTTTCTTTGCATACTCAGGTGATTGATTGGGTAGCAAATGTTAATTCGCAGGTTGATACTTTTTTGCATAGAGCAGATGAAAAAAGGATAACTTTAAGTTTTATTAAGCCTGAAAAACCAATCCCTAAAGTTGACGTTGACCTAGTCCGGATTAATGAAGTTTTGAATAATTTGATTTCCAATGCGTTGAGTTACACTGAACCTTTGGGCAAAATCGATATTTCAATCAACACAAAAGATGACATGGTCATAACCTGCGTAAAAGATTCCGGCAAAGGGATCCCTCCGGAAGCACTAACAAAGCTTTTTACTAAATTTTTCCGTGTTTCAGGTGGAGCTGCAGAGCAGGCCTCAAAAGGAAACGGTTTAGGATTATATTTATCTAAAGCAATAGTCGAACTTCACCACGGAAAAATCTGGGCAGAGTCAGAAGGCGCAGGTAAAGGTTCTATATTCTGTTTCAGCCTGCCGGCAGTTAAGGAAACAATTGATCTAAACATCCTCACCAAATCTCTCTAAAAATCATTGCGAGCATGAAAGCAGCTGCGTATAAAATTCTTGAGTGAGCTGTCAGGGAGTGTCGGCTTCAGATTACTGAAGACCGAAGTGGGGGTCCCGACTAGTGAGCGAAAGAATTTAGCAGACCTTTCCTGTCTCGCAGAGTTTTGCTTCTTTTGCGATCAAAAGTAGAAAGAAAATATTCGCTTGTTTTTACCTTGACGCTCTGTGCTAGAATGAGGTTATGAAGGTACTTTTGGTTGAGGACGAAGAATTTATTCGCGACCTTTTTAAGAGGCAGTTAGATCTTTCAGGATTTACAACAGACGCTTTTGCTAATGGGCAAGACGGACTTTCAGCAATTTCCAAAAATTCTTACGATTTAGTTTTGCTCGATATCATGTTGCCCGATATAAACGGTTTGCAGATTTTGCAAAAAATCCGTCAGGACGAAGCTACGAAAAATGTGGTTGTTGTTTTACTTACTAATCTCGGTCAGGATGCGGTTATTAAACAGGGTTTTGAATTAGGTGCTGACGGATATTTAGTTAAAGCGGCCTACACTCCAGATCAAATCGTTCAGGAAGTTAAAAATATTATTGCTAAAAAACAGGCTCAACAAACTGCGCCTGCTGGTACAACACCTCCTGCAGGAGGAATTCAGGAAACTCCGGTTGTTGATACCACAATAAATCCAATGATGGGAGTCGCTGCACCGGGACCTGAACCAGTAGCTGAAGCTCCTCCGACTGCACCCGAAGCTCCTGCAGTACCTGTTGTGGAAACAAATCCTCAAACTAATTTTTAATGAATTTTTTGTTTGCGGTCCAGTATATTCTAGCGCTCTTTATACTTTCCTTCACTTTAGCAAAACTAGAAATAAACATAGAGGGTAAGAATGGTTGGGCAAAAAACCTGCCAACATGGAGAAAGAAAAACAAATATACAAGGCTGATTTACGGAAATCAAATTCTCACAGGCTACCATTTTTGGCTTAATATGTTTTTGCTCGCAGTACTACATTACCCGTTTCTTTTATTAGTCAGCTGGAGTCTTAAGGGAGAATTAACAGTTCTGTCGCTTCTTTATTTTATCTGGGTTATTGAGGATTTTTTGTGGTTTGTTTTAAATCCGGACTATGGAATTAAAAAATTTAACAAAGAGTCCATTCCGTGGCATATCGACTGGCTGTGGAAATTTCCAAAATATTATTATCCAAGCCTTGCATTAGGATCTATACTTTTGGCACTAAGCTCTTGGCTCTGAATCGTCAGTTTTGGCGACTTTCGTAACAGCGCCTGGGATTTCTTCCCAATCTCTCACGCTTCTTACAGCCAGATTCTTATTCCAAACTGCATCCAAAACTGTTGTATCCACTCCTTTTTCTTTCGCCATTGCCCGAAGTGCCAATAAATCTTTAGGAAAACACTTTCCGCCGAATCCGCGGGCTGTAGTGATATCTAAATGCGAATCAAAAATCCGGTGATCTGCAACCACCAATTTTTTAACTTCTTCATATTTAATTCCGAGTTTCTCACAAATATCAAACATTTCATTTGCAAAAATCACTTTAGAAGCTAAATAGCAGTTTGCCATATATTTCACCATTTCGGCAGTTGTCGGATCAGTTTGAAACATTGAAGTTTTTGGATAATGTTTTAAATATAAAGACAAAACTCTTCGGGAAACTAAATCATTAGATGCTCCAATTACAACCCGATCAGAATTAACAAAATCTTCTAAGAAATTTGCCTCAGTTAAAAATTCAGGGTTAAATACAAAATTAACATCAGGATATTTTTTTTCAAAAGCGGCTGTTGTTCCCGGAACGATTGTGGATTTTAGAATAACAATTTTGTCAGTGCCTTTAACTTCAGCGGCAACCTCACCCACAACTTCTTCAACAATCGAAAGATCAATTCCTGATTCGTTTTCCATAATCGGAGTTGGAACTGAAACAAAAATAAATTCGCTCTTCTCACAAACATCTTTGAGCGTCATTAAGTCTTTGAATTTATCGTAGATATGGATGTCTTCACCCTTAAAACCATATTCAACAGCCTGGCCAACAATTCCGTAACCTATGATTCCAAGTTGATAATTCATTCAAAGAAATAATAGCAGAAAATTTCAAAATGGCAAATAGGTAGTCGTCGGGTAATCTAAAGCAGTTGGTACAAATTAACGGCAAATAGTTGTTAAATTAAATTATGTATCGACTAAATCAAATACCTTCTGAGGCACAAATCAAGAAACAGTTAAGGAGAATTGTTTTTGGTCAGAATCT
>JAKFWZ010000035.1 GCA_021731695.1 Candidatus Daviesbacteria bacterium
AGTATTTCTCTTTGTTTTCTTTTGGGATACTACAACTTAGAGACTAACTTAAAAACATATATTAATTTTCGTCCTGACTCTTTGATTGCGGGGCCGGCAAAAATGCTCGCTACCCTTATGCTTTTTTCACTTTCAATCGGATTCTATATGCAATCAAATTTAATAATTCAAACTCAGGACTTTAAAATCCCTGAGCCCTTGCTGGATTGGGCGATTGATTTATCTTTAGCAGGAAGTGGAATTCCGGTTAAAGGCGAAAAATATTTAGCCCAAATAAATTTAACTCCCGAACAAGCAGAAGCATTGAGACAAAACCCGCAGATCTTAGAGCAATTTGGATTGGATTCATCTGATGTTGATCAGTTTGTTCAGGAAGGCAGTTCTCAAACTACGGAAACCTCCGCACCAGCAAAATCTGTACAGCAGCCTATTAGTCAAAGTCCGAATGCAGTTACAGTGATTCCCTCTATTCCAGGACTAAATATTAAAGATATTGTCAAAGCCCAAATCTCAGATTCCCTAGATCAAATTGTTAAACCTTATCTACCTATAATTCCATTTGTCCTGGCACTTCTTTTTTACAGTATTGCCAGTTTTGCAATGTTTATTATTTTTCTCTTTCTTCCTCCGCTAATTACACTAATATTTTATATTCTTGAAAGAAGTGGATTTGTGAAATACGGAAAAGAAATTCGAGAGGTTAAGAAATTAGTTATCTAAAGGAGTCATCTCTCCCCAATTAGATCCTGCCTTTAAATCAGATCCTGAATCAAGTTCAGGATGACAATTTAAGTTTGGAAATTTTACTTAAATTGTCAACTTAGTCATTTCGCCCCAATTGTCACCCACCTTTAGATCCACCACTATTGGTACAGATAATTTAATTGCGTTTTCCATTTTTTCCTTTATTAATTTTGAAATTTTCTCCTCGTCTTCCGGGTCGCATTCAAATAAAAGTTCGTCATGAACCTGCAAAATTAGCCTACAGTCTTCAGACCGCTCGCCTTGCTCGCTGTCAGCTTTCAGATTGTTTTTGTCTGACAACTGACGACTGACGACTGACAGCTCCCTATCGATTTCCACCATAGCAATTTTTATCATATCTGCAGATGTGCCCTGAATCGGATGATTGATTGCCGCCCTTTCTCCGAACGATTGCAAAAAACGATTTTGAGAAGTTAATTCCGGAATATACCTTTTTCTCCCGGAAATAGTTTGGACAAATCCATTTTTTTTTCCTTCTTCTAAAATCCCTGACATCCAGATTTTTATTTTTGGAAACTGCATAAAATAATCATCAATATAATTTTTGGCGGTCGCATAATCTATTTTTAATTGCTTTGACAGCGCTCTCGGACCTTGTCCGTAAAGAGTGGCGAAGTTCATTGTTTTGCCAACCATTCTTTGTTCCTTCGAAACTTCTTCAATTTTAATATCAAATATCTTTGCTGCAGTTGCTGCGTGAATATCCAGCCCCTCTTTAAAGGCTTTTATTAAATTTTCGTCACCTGAAACATGCGCTAAAATTCGAAGTTCAATTTGAGAATAATCAGCCCCTAATAAAACTTTTCCTTTTGGCGCTATGAATGCTTTTCTAATGTCCCCTCCTGTTTGACCGCGGTTTGGAATATTTTGCAAATTCGGATTTGTCGATGAAAGTCTTCCGGTTGCAGCACCCTCAACATTAAAAGTTGAATGAATCCGGCCGTCTTCTGCGATTGATTTTGGCAATGCATCAACATAAGTTGAAACCAGCTTAAATAATTGGCGGTATTCCAAAAACATAGGGATCATCGGGTGAGCCGCTGATAATTCATTTAAGGTTTCCTCATCCGTCGATCTTCCCGTTTTAGTTTTTTTATAGACTGGTAACTTTAGGTCGTCAAATAAAACTTCAGATAATTGTTTTGGAGAATTTAAATTAAATTCATGACCGACTGATGCAAAAATATCTTTTTGTAATGTTTCTAAACGAGCTTTTAACTCTACACCTAGATTTTCTAAAAATGGTAAATCAATCAATACCCCGTTTTTGCTCATTTTTTCCAAAACTTTTGAGACTTTTCCATCAAGATCAGTCGTTCCCTGATTTTGATTTTGATTTATGGGCGTTCCACCATCAACTATTTTGTTTTCGCCTTTTAACGGATCTTTTCCTGAGCCGGTTAACTTTGAAACTAAAGTTTTGAACTCCAGTTCCTGAAAAACCTTTATAACTTCTTCCCGTTTATAATCTTTCACTTCACATGCTTTTGGATCCAGCTTAACCGGCGCGTTTAACTCCAATGTTGCTAATTTTTTAGACATAACAGCAGACTCTGCTCCTTCAGATAAAAGTTTTTGAGTCCTTTCAGGAAGAGTTTTCAAATTCTCCGGTTTGTACATTTCCTCAACCAAACCAAATTGTAAAATTAATTTTGTGGCAGTCACTGCACCAATACCTGGAACACCGGGAATATTATCAGATGCATCCCCTGCTAATGCTTTGAATTCAATTATTTGTTTTGGATTAAACGAATATTTTTCAACAAACTCCTTTTCACCATAAAGTCCGACATCCGTTAAAGTTTTCTTTGGCATTAAAACTTTTATATTTTCATTAATGAGCTGCATAATATCCCGATCTCCAGTCAAAACAATGATCTCCATCCCCTCTTTTTCCGCTTGAATTGCCAGAGTTCCGATTAAGTCGTCCGCTTCGAACCCTTCAACACCAAACTCCGGGATTCCGAGAGACTCTATGACTTGATGAACCCGACCGTACTGGCTTGCCAGTGCATTATCCAAAGGCCCTCTTGTTGCTTTGTATTGAGTGTATTCTTTGTGGCGAAAAGTCGGTGCTGATTTATCCCATGTTACAGCCAGAAAATCCGGTTTTAAATCATCCCATGTTTTTAAAAGCATGTTCGTAAATCCATAAACTGCATTAATGATCTCTCCTTTGGAGGTGGTTAAAGGCGGGGTTGCGTGAAAGGCTCGATGAAATAACGCATTGCCGTCAACAAGAAGAAACTTTTTCATAAAGGAATTTTACCAGATTTAGGATTCTACCGGCGGATGCTTTCCAAATTCATAATCTTTAGACATTGGGTTTTTCCTGTAGCCGTAAACATGATTAAAAATAAAAGAATTAATCATCATCAAGACAAACCTGATCCTTCCTTCTTTTCTTAAGCGCCTGACAGAAGTATAAATTTCCGGATCTTCCAAAACTTCATAAGTCACACCATGCTTAGCAAACCTCTCCACCAGCTCGATATCTTCCCCTACCTTAATCCGCTCGTTAAAGCCGCCCAAGCCCTCAAAAACCGATCTCGTGCAAAATAAATTAATGCCCACCGCAACCGGCCAAACAAATTTCCCAACTCTTGTGCTCAAATTAGCTGAAGCAAAATACGCCTTGTCCTTCCAGTGATCTGAAAGCGGATAATTATCTGCAACAGCGAGTTTAGCATTTTTTCTTTCGGTTTCCTTTATATATTTTTCGAGAGTATCTTTTGCAACTAATGCTGTATCCGCATCAAGAAACAAAATTCTGGAGGATTTAGTTTTTTTAACACCATAATTTCTTTGTCTGCCAATTGAATATTTTGGGATTTGATAAAATCTGAGCTGGGGTAGCTGTTTTTGTCTTTTTTTGACCTCCTCTTCTGTTTTATCAGTTGAAAAAGCATCTATAACAACAATCTCTTTAGGCAGCCATGTCTGATCAGCAATTGAATCAAGAAGTTTGCCGATAAATTTTTCCTCATTTAGAGTTGGAATAATAATTGCCAGATCAACAGTTTTCATAAAATTTAAGAATTAGAAGAGCAGATGATACAATTTTAACATAATTTAGGGTCTTTAAACTAAAGCATGAAGAAAAAGATACTGGTTTTTTATTCAAATACAGGCTCAGGACACCTGCGTGCCGCAGAAGCTTTAAAGGAAGAGATGAAGCTAATTTATCCGCAATGTTCAGTCATTTTGTACGACGGACTAGAAAAAGGCCTGTTTAATATCACTGCTCAACCATCTAAAGTTTATTCTCTGGTCTCGCTTAGATTAGAGCCAACATACAATTTGCTGTATGCACTGACCAATAATAAGCTCGGCGCAAGGGCCTTAAAATTCTTAGCAAGAAGCACAATCGGCCATAACCTAAAAAAAGTTATTGAGAACGAGAAACCCGATCTTGTTATCTCAACACACGGATTACTTTCCAAGTCATCTGTCAAAAAACCATATCCCACTACCCCATTCATTACAGTTATAACGGATTTAGGAAAACCGCATCAGGTTTGGTTTGATAAAAATTCTGAGAAAAATATTACACCAATTCCAGTTTTAACTTCTACAGCCACACCTGACTCAAAAACAATCTCTATTGATTATCCTTTAAGTTCTAAGTTCAACAAATCCAGATCAGGGAGCAAAACGAACAATACTATTTTAATACTCGGGGGCGGAACAGGAGCGGGAAATTTAGACACTCAAATTAAATCACTTATCGGAAAAATTGATAAAAAAATGATTGTGGTGTGCGGAAGAAACGAAAAACTTTTCGAGAAACTGAATAAACTTTATAAAGACAATGATCAAATTAAGCTCTACGGATTTGCGGATAATCTGCCGGAGCTTTATCATAAATCAGATATTATTCTAACTAAAGCAGGGCCTGGCACGATTGTTGAAGCTGCCGCACTAAGCAAACCATTGATTATCACTAGTTGGGTGGGGCTGCAGGAAAAAGAAAACATTGATTTTGTTTTAGAAAATAATTTAGGAATTTATGAGCCGGATCCGAAAAAATTACCTGTGGCCGTTAATAAAGTTTATGAATATTATAGTGATTATGTTAAAAATAAAGACTTATTTAGTAAAGGGGCCAGATCTGTAGCTATATATATAAATCAGGAGTTTTTAATCGAGGACAGCTGAGGTTGTTGCGGGATGCTCGTTGGATTTCTTCATTCCTACAATTTTCTCAAATTCAGCCGTATCCAATGTTTCTTTCTCAAGCAACGCTTTCGCAACCTTATCAAGCTTAACTTTGTTCTTAATCAAAATCTCTTTTGCCTGTTTATACGAATCAGTTATAAACTTTGAAACTTCAGCATCGATTTTAGCCTGAAGAACCTGCGAAACTGCAGCTCCTTCTTCTCCCTGATAGATTCCAAACATGCTTCTTGGCTGAATAGTAATTGGTCCGATTCCACTCATTCCATACTGAGTTACCATCTCCCTGGCTATTCCAGTTGCGACTTCAAGATCGTTTGAAGCTCCTGTTGAAACATCTTTAAAAACCAGTTCTTCCGCAACTCTTCCGCCTAAAGCTGTTGAGATTTGCTGAAGCAGACGTGATTTAGTCTCATTTGACCTGTCTTCTGTTGGCGGGAACATTGTGTGTCCTCCAGACATTCCTCTTGAGACGATCGTGATTCTATGAACAGGATCAACTAATGGCAGGCAGTGACCCACGAGCGCATGACCCGCCTCATGATAAGCTGCAAGCTTTCGATCCCTTTCAGACTGCATTCTCTTTCTCTGAGGACCCATTTTGACTTTGGTTGCAGCTTCTTCCAGATCTTTATCGTCTATTTGTTTTTTAGCTTCACGGGCTGCCAAAATTGCTGCTTCGTTTAACATGTTCGCCAAATCCGCCCCGGAGAATCCGACAGTTCTTCTGGCCAGTCTTTCAACATTCACATCTTTATTAAAAGGTTTACCTTTCATATGGAGTCTGATAATTTCAGTTCGCTCATGCAAATCAGGCATCCCTATAACTACAGTCCTGTCAAACCTTCCCGGACGAACCAAGGCAGGGTCTAAAAGATCAGGCCTATTTGTTGCTGCAACTACAATTACTGATTCATTAATCGCAAATCCGTCCATTTCGACTAAAATCTGATTTAATGTTTGCTCCCTTTCATCATGACCACCCGACATCCCCATTCCTCTCATTCTCCCGATTGATTCAATTTCATCGATAAAGATTATTCCAGGTGCATTTTTCTTAGCTTGTGCAAACATATCCCGCACTCGGGCTGCACCAACTCCGACTAACATTTCCATAAATTCGGATCCGGCGATTGAAAAAAATGGCACACCTGCTTCACCCGCTATGGCCCTGGATAACAAAGTCTTCCCCGTTCCCGGAGGACCAACTAATAAAACTCCCTTTGGAGTACGCGCACCCATTTCTGTATATTTTTGTGGGGATTTCAAAAAGTCCACAATTTCTTCAAGCTCTTTTTTTGCTTCATCAACTCCTGCAACATCAGTAAATTTAATCTGAGGCTGATCTTTTGTAAATAATTTCGCCCGTGATTGTCCAAATGAAAATATCCCCTGAGTTCCTTCTCGTGCTTGCCTGAAAATAAAAAAGAAAAAGGCCACCATTAAAAGAATCGGCAAAACTGTGCCTAAAATCGCCACCCAGTTGTCCTGCCAGGACATATCTTTAATTTCGATATTAACTTTCGACGGATCAACCCCAGCTGATTCAAAGACCTTATAAATTGATTCCCCTGCTTCTTTTCTAGACTCGGCATTTGCAGTGCCCGCATCCTTATAGTCGACTGTAATTTTTTCGCCTTCAAGAGAAATCTTTTCAACTTTCTCTTCTTTAATTTCGTTAATAACCTGGGAAAGTGGAATCTCCTGCCCTGAAGAAGGGTTTCCGGCGAGACCGCCGAATAAAACCATAACTGCCAGACCAATCAGTACATAAAT
>JAKFWZ010000061.1 GCA_021731695.1 Candidatus Daviesbacteria bacterium
AGATTCTGACCAAAAACAATTCTCCTTAACTGTTTCTTGATTTGTGCCTCAGAAGGTATTTGATTTAGTCGATACATAATTTAATTTAACAACTATTTGCCGTTAATTTGTACCAACTGCTTTAGATTACCCAACCTATTACTATTGTTTTTCTTTTGTGTTCAGGTTAAAATATCCCGCATGGCTGTTACAACCAAAACTAAGAACCTGCTTCGCAGAACCTTGGTTTTTATTTAAGAAGATTATGGCAATACAAACCAAAACTAAAAGAGATTTTCCGCTCAACTTAATCCGCAATATCGGAATCATTGCGCATATCGACGCGGGTAAAACTACAACAACTGAAAGAATCCTTTTTTACACCGGTAGAACTTATAAAATTGGCGATATCGACGAGGGAAGCACCACAACCGACTGGATGGAGCAGGAAAAAGAAAGAGGAATCACTATTGTTTCCGCGGCTATCACAACTTTCTGGACTCCTAAATCAGGACCTTTTAAGGATCAGGAATTCAGAATCAATTTAATTGATACTCCCGGTCACGTTGATTTTACTGTTGAAGTTGAAAGATCCCTTAGAGTTCTTGACGGTGGAGTTATTGTTTTAGACTCAGCTTCCGGAGTTCAGTCTCAAACTGAAACAGTCTGGAGACAGGCTGATAAATACGGAGTTCCGTTAATCGCTTTCTCAAACAAAATGGATGTTTTGGGAGCTGACTTTTTAGGAACAATCCAATCAGCCCGTGATCGCTTAGGTGCTAATGCGCTTCCGTATAATTTACCAATAGGTGCAGAAAATGATTTCAAAGGTGTTATTGATCTTTTAACTGAAAAAGCCTGGGTTTGGTTAGGAGATGAAACAGGTGCGAAATTTGAGGAACAACCAGTTCCTGCTGATATGACTGAAGAGGTTAAGAAGCACAGAGAAAAATTAGTCGAAGAAATTTGTGCAACCGATGAAACTCTTTTAGAAAAATTCCTAAACGGAGAAGAGATTTCACTCGAAGAACTTAAAGCTGCACTACGTGCAGCCGTAATTGCCAAAAAAATTGTTCCGGTTATGGCAGGTTCTTCACTTCGCAATAAAGGTGTGCAGCCAATGCTTGATGCAGTTATGGAATATTTGCCCTCTCCTTTAGATATTCCATTTGTTAAAGGAATTAATCAAAGAACCGGTGAGCCTGAAGAGCGATCAAACACAAAAGAAGCTCCTCTTGCAGCCTTAGCTTTTAAAATCCAAATCGATCCTCACGTTGGACGTTTAACATATGTTCGTGTTTATTCAGGAACCTTAAAAGCCGGAGCAACAATTTATAACTCAACAAAACAGGTTAAAGAAAGAGTCGGCCGTGTGCTTTTGATGCATGCAAATGATCGTGAAGAGATTGACGAAGCATATGCAGGAGAAATTGTGGCTGTCGTTGGGCTTAAAGATGCTGTTACCGGAAACTCATTGGTGGATGAAAATGATCCAATGGTTCTTGAGTCTATTAACTTTGCAGAACCGGTTATCTCCCTCGCAATTGAACCTAAAACCAAATCAGATCAGGAAAAATTAGCTTTAGCTTTACAAAGACTCGCAGAAGAAGATCCAACTTTCAGAGTTAAGTCAAACGCAGAAACCGGACAGACAATTATTTCCGGAATGGGAGAGCTTCATCTTGAAATCATCGTTGACCGGATGAAAAGAGAATTTAAAGTTGAAGCAAATGTTGGAGAGCCTCAGGTTGCATATAAAGAAACAATTACAATGGCAGCGACCGGAGAAGGTAAATACGTCAGGCAAACCGGAGGTCGGGGACAATATGGACATTGTTGGCTTCGAATTGAACCTCTTGAAAGAGGAGCGGGCAGAGAATTCGTTTCCGAAATTGTTGGAGGAGCAATTCCAAGGGAGTTTATCGGACCTATCGAAAAGGGTGTTGATGAAAAAGAAGACACAGGTATTCTCGCAGGATTCCCTGTTGTTGATATTAAAGTTACTGTTTTTGACGGATCATTCCATGATGTTGACTCATCTGAAATGTCATTTAAAATCGCGGGATCACTCGGATTATCAGCAGCAGCAGCTAAAGCCGGTTTGATTCTTCTTGAGCCTATCATGAAGGTTGAAGTTTCATCTCCTGATGAATTCATGGGAGATTTAATTGGTGATTTATCTTCAAAACGCGCACAAATATTGGGTACAGAGAAAAAAGGAAATGCGACTGTTATTAATGCCTTAGTTCCTTTAGCAGAGCTCGGCGGATATATTACAGCAATTCGTTCGATGTCCCAAGGTCGAGCGACTGCTTACATTGAGCCTTCTCACTACGAACCAGTTCCTTCACAAATCACCCAGAAAGTGGTTAAAGAATCCGGCTTTACCGGTCGTGTTGAATAATCCCTGACTTATATATATTGAGATTCAGATTACATATTAATTACTGACTCAGAAATATGATCTCCATGTCTGCAAAGTTTAGACTTAGAGATGATAATGGTATTTCCCTTGACACTCAAGGTCCAATACTATAGTGTGACTTACTAAGCTGCCTAATAAACTATGGGCAGTTTTTTTACGCGATGGACAGGATTTAAATTATTTTCCAGCTTACTTTCCTTATTCCTTGTTGTATTCTGGTTTTTATTCGACACTTCAATATTTGCACAAACTTCAATTTTAAATACACCAAAATCGGTTCCAAATGTGACCCAAACTGTGGAAAAAATTGATCTTTCGATTACTCCGTTATCTCAAAATGTGACAGTTAATCAGAACTTTATTGCAGATATAGAAATTGACGGTAAAAATAATCAGGTGACGGCAGCTGATCTTGAGATTAATTTTGATCCACAGTTTTTAGAAGTCAAAGCAGCAACTCCTGGTGCATATCTTCCGACCGTTATTGTTCCCCCGTTTGTTGATAATACAAATGGTAAAGTAACAGCCACTTTAGGTTCGCAAATTAATAGTTACCCTACAGGTAAAGGCAAACTGCTTTCTTTGCAGTTTAAATCGTTAAAACATACACAAGTGCCGACGGCGATTATGATTAATCCGAATGTTGCCGTAGCGGTATTGGGTCAGCAGAGCAATATGAGTGGTAATATAAATAATTCATTTGTGACGATTGGTTCTGCAGGATCAGTAGATAAAAGTGCAACGTTTGAGTTATTTCCATTATCGACAACACCCAAGGTTAATGATTCAATTGTTGTAGTTGTCAGGGCAACTTCGTCAGTTTTTGAAGCTAATTTATTTTCGGCAAGAATTAATTTTGACTCTGAAATTCTTGAGGTAAGCAGCATTGATACTAATGGATCATTTATTACCCAGTGGGTAAGTTCGAATTTTGATAACAGTAAAGGTGAAATAAAATTAATAGGAGGAGTGCCGGTTCCCGGATTTAAAACTCCTGATTTAGGATCAGAGATGGCAACTGTGATCTTTAAAGCTAAAAAGCAGGGAACAGCTTTATTGAGTTTTGACGGTGCTCCGACAATCTTTCGAAATAGTGACAATTCCGATATTTTAAAATCAACAACACCTGCATTGATTGAAATACAATCCTTACCAACACCAACACCAACACCAACACCAACACCAACACCAACACCAACACCAACACCAACACCAACACCTTCTGTAAAACCAAGTGCTACTCCTACACCATCGCCGTCAGCGTCGCCTTCGCCATCGGCGACAGCAACTCTAAGTCCATCACTTGTTCCAACCTCGTTACCGTCACCGACTCCATCAATACCTCCGATTCCTGAGTCTTGTAAAATTTCCGCTGCAACATGGAGTACTGTGGGACCTGTAACCCAAGGAACAATAGTCAACCTTAATATAAAAGGCGCGGGAAACTGTAACAGCAAAAAAGTAAATTTAGTTATTAAAGAAGATGACGGAATATTTGAAAGTCAGAATGTGTCTGTTAATCCTCAGCCGATATTCTTCAATGGAGACACGGCCTCAACTTCCTGGGTTAGTGAATATCAGCAGGATGGCATTTTGGGAGTTTCAGATCCTCCGGAATATTATTTTGAAGCTAAATTAGATGGAGATAATATTTCTTTCAGATCAACAAACAGAGTTACAGTTAAAAAAACATTGATCGGACAATCAGCAAAGGGTGATGGGGATTATGACGGTAAGGTCGATTTAAAAGATTTATCGTTAATTTTTTCTCACTGGAAAAAGCCTTCAGGTTTTCCGGTAGATTTAGATATGAATGACGATAAGGTTATCAATACTTTTGATTTTTCAGCTTTGGTGAAAATTTTAACTTCAGGAGACATAATCTAGAGAATTGACTCCTGAATACTTCAGGCATATACTCTTCGCTAATGGAACTAATTTTTATTCTTCCAATTCTGTTTCTGGTTTTAATTTCAGTTAAACAAATCAACCAATACGAGCGTGGGATCAGATTTTCCTTTGGAAGATATTCAGGCATGATGGAGCCTGGTTGGAGACTCGTCTGGCCGATTATTCAAAGCTACCAGAAAGTTGATATCCGAACTAAAGCTGTTGATGTGCCTGATCAGGAGGCAATTACTAAAGATAATGTTTCAACACGGATCTCGGCTGTTATTTATTACAAAGTTAAAGATGCTTCAAAAGCAGTTCTCGAAGTTGAAAATTTCTATTTTGCAGTTCATCAACTTGCGCAAACAACAATGAGAAATGTTGTCGGAGAAGTGGAATTAAATGAATTACTTGCAAACAGAGATAAAATCGCCCAGAGAATCAGAGATATTGTTGCAGAAACCACAGGAAGCTGGGGACTCGAAGTTGCATCAGTTGAGCTTAAAGATATTATTTTGCCTGAAGATATGAAACGCACAATGGCAAAACAGGCTGAAGCTGAAAGAGAAAAGAAGGCAACTATTATTAATTCAGAAGGGGAAGTGATTGCAGCAGAAAATCTGGCAAAAGCTGCAAAACTTATGGCAATGTCTCCCGGCGCGCTTCATTTAAGGACCTTAAACTCAATTAATGATATATCTTCGGATCAATCAAACACGGTAGTCTTTGCTGTGCCGCTTGAAGTTCTTAGAGCTGTAGAGGGTTTAAGTGCTTTTGTTGATAAAAAGAACTCTAAAAAATGATCAAACAGATTTAAAATATTGCCTTTCTGTACAGAATTCTGTTTCAATCCCAACTTTTGCAGCATTTATCGCATTCCCAATACTCGATTCTTTTAGTTCCCAGTCCAGGAAATTAATTACCACCTTTATATCGTCTGTTTTTGTAAACCGTGATGTAGATAATTTTGCCGCATATAACGCATCGGCGGATTAATGATTTGTCTGTTGAAGTAATTTCCCTTAACTAACTTTCACAATAAGATAAATGAGTATTGCAATAGCAACAGTGCCAATTGAAAAAGCGATACCGGCTTTAATATTTATATCTTCCCAATCAATTCTTTTACTCTTAGTGCTCATATTAAACTCCTTAGAAATACTGCAAACAGTAACGCCAATATACCAAATATGATATTTATGATCAATCCCCAGGGTTTAAATTTTGCCTTTTTTGTTGCTGAAGATGCGATAATAGCTGCTCCAAACCATCCGGCTGATAGATTGATGAATAAGTCAGCAATTGCACTAAACCAGACAGCCATTCTATAATTATACTTTATAAGACCCGAAATGATACCCGAAGAAATTTTAAATAAAGTCAGTCAGGGGTTGGCATCTGTTGTTGCTAAAGTTTCCTTTCAGCTTTGGCAGGAGGAGAAATTCAGAGAATTAATTGATTTTGATAATATCTCTCAAACGGAGCAGGATCGGATTTTTAATGAACTTGAAGTTTCTTTTCTCGGGTTGTTTTATTTGTATCTGGACAATCTTTCTTTGCAACTGGAAAATCATGAAGAACATGAAGAAAAGGAGATAACTGAGCAGATTAAAAATTCCCTTAAAGGAGGTTTTTTGCAGTTAAATCGCGATCTGGGTATAGAGGAAAAATTTGTAAAAATCTGGGCAGATTTGATTGATATGCGGTTCAAGGAGTATATAGAAGATTTTGCAGGTTTAATGAAAGAAGGGATCAGGGAGAAAAAGTTAAAAGATGAAAAATTCCGTCTTTTTTGGGCCAGAGTCCAGACCATAACTTTGGATTGTTTACAGCATATCAGACGCGGAAAACTGGAAGAAAAAGATTCGTTAAGGAAATATTTACAGGAATGGGTTGTTAATGTTGATAAAATTTATTCGGATGCAGTAAAAGAAATGATCTTTAAGCCGAAAGCAGAATCTTAATTCCGGGTAATATTAACGAGTTGGTACAAGATGCAATGTGATTAGCAAGTAGTAGTGGGGATTTTCGAACATTTCAGGATGTGAAAATCTGAAGCAGAATTCACTCACTACACCAGGCAACTTGTCACTGG
>JAKFWZ010000074.1 GCA_021731695.1 Candidatus Daviesbacteria bacterium
AGATTCTGACCAAAAACAATTCTCCTTAACTGTTTCTTGATTTGTGCCTCAGAAGGTATTTGATTTAGTCGATACATAATTTAATTTAACAACTATTTGCCGTTAATTTGTACCAACTGCTTTAGATTACCCGGTATTTAGGTCTTTAAAAAGTTTTGCAAATCTGGTAGAATCTTCAGATTCTGTTTCGTATTAAATTCGCACTATGTCATTACGAGCGACCTGCCGGCAGGCAGGAGCGTAGTAATCTTGATTTAAAACTGTCATCTCAGACTGGAGAAGCTCCAGTGGAGCTTCGAGTGCGTTGATCTAGGATTCAGAAATACAAAGCCTGGATTCCTTGCTGGAGTTTACCCCGGACTTGATCCGGGGCTGGAATGACAACATCAAGATTGCCACGTAGCCACATTCATGTAACTGAACGTGGCTCCTCGCAATGACGCCGAAGCGATCTTGCTTTGCAATGACGCAAAACTATGACAAACGACAAAATTATCATCAAAGGCGCACGCCAACATAATCTTAAAAATGTGGATTTAGAAATCCCGAAGAATTCGTTGGTTGTTTTTACGGGAATTTCTGGTTCCGGAAAGTCATCTCTAGCGTTTGATACTTTATATGCTGAAGGCCAGCGGCGTTATGTTGAATCACTCTCGGCTTATGCGCGCCAATTCCTTGGAGTCATGGACAAGCCTGATGTGGATTACATTGAAGGTCTTTCTCCTGCGATTTCAATTGATCAAAAATCATCCTCACATAATCCGCGTTCCACTGTTGGAACTACAACTGAAATTTATGATTATATGAGACTGCTTTTTGCCAGAGTCGGACATCCTCATTGCCCAGTTTGCGGAAGAGAAATCTCGAGAATGAGTGTCCAGCAAATCGCGGATGCTGTGATAAATAAAATAAAAGAATCCACAAAGAAGCAATATAGATTTTTCGTAATGGCGCCAGTTGTAAAGGATAGAAAAGGTGAATTTACTTCACTTTTTGAAGATTTGCGTAAAAAAGGCTTCTCCAGGATTAGAATTGATGGTCATTTAAGAGAATTGTCCGAGGACTTCATGCTTCTCAAAAATAATAAACATAGCGTCGATGTAGTTGTAGACCGTCTCGTAATGGACAAAAAGAGCGTACAAGAACAATCAAATTACTCAAGACTTGTTCAATCAATTGAAACAGCAAGCAAAATGGGTGAGGGCTCGGTCATAATTTCTGAAGTCTTGGATGCTTCACTCGATTTCCCAACAAATCCTAAAAAACTTGACGACCATTTGTACTCTGAAAGATTTTCCTGTCCTTTTGACAACATAGCACTTTCAGAAATTGAACCAAGATTGTTTTCATTTAATTCCCCTCATGGTGCATGCCCCGAGTGTACGGGACTAGGATCGCTTTTAGAGATAGACCCTGAATCAATCCTAAATCCTATTTTATCGATAGCAGAAGGCGGTATTTTACCCTGGAGTAAGCTTGCCACAAATGAAACCTGGTTCACAAGGCTTGTTGAGGCTGTTGGGAAAAAGTATGGTTTTAATTTAAGTACAAGATTAGGAGAACTCAGCGAAGAAGCCAGAAAGATTTTGCTTTACGGCGCGGGAAGCCATGAATTTGAGGTAGAGGGTAAAAACAGACAGGGAAGATGGGTTAGTTTTCACTCAAATTTTAAAGGTTTAGCCGAGAGTCTAAAAGAGAGATATAAAGAAACCGAATCCGAATGGGTTAAAAGTGAAATTGAAAAATATATGGTTAGGGAGCTTTGTCCAAAATGTAAGGGCTCAAGACTTAAAGATGAGGCTCTTTCGGTTACGATTGACGGATTAAATATCTCAGAAGTAACAACCTTGTCGATCAGAGAGTCCCTGGATTGGGTTCAAAAGTTATCGGTTGAAAACAGCTTTTTATCTTCCAGGGAGGTTCAAATTGGTAAATCTATTTTAAAGGAAATTGAATCGAGGGTTCAGTTTTTAGTTAACGTTGGACTTGACTATTTAACTTTAGACCGGGCTTCGATGACTCTGGCTGGCGGAGAATCTCAGAGAATTAGACTCGCATCTCAAATCGGTTCGGGACTTTCCGGCGTTTTATATGTTTTGGATGAGCCATCAATCGGTTTGCATCAAAGAGATAACACCAGGTTAATTAAAACACTTAAAGCTTTGAAAGATCTTGGCAACACAGTAATAGTTAATGAACATGATGCAGAAACAATGCTCGAATCAGACTATATGTTTGAAATTGGTCCGGGAGCCGGAGAACATGGCGGAAGAATTGTAGCCCGCGGAACACCGGCAGAAATTTTAGCAAATCCGGATTCCTTAACCGGAAAATATTTATCAGGTAAGAAAAAAATAGAAATTATGCCGGAGACAAAAAGAGATGAAAATATGGGATCACTCGAGGTTGTCAATGCAACTGAACATAATCTAAAAGGCATAAATATTAAATTCCCTTTAGGAAAATTGATTGGCGTAACCGGTGTTTCAGGTTCAGGTAAATCAACTTTAGTTCATGATGTTTTATACCGAAGTCTTTCGCAAAAGTTTTACCGGTCAAAAGATAAACCCGGAAAACATCAGGAAATATTAGGTTTGGAAAATATTGATAAGGTTGTTATGGTTGATCAATCTCCGATAGGAAGAACTCCGAGATCAAATCCGGCAACCTACACCGGTGCATTTACTTTTATACGTGAATTATTTGCAAATTCTCCTGAAGCTAAAATCCGCGGATATGGACCCGGTAGATTTAGCTTTAATGTTAAAGGCGGAAGGTGCGAGGTTTGCGAAGGAGAAGGACAGATTAAAATTGAAATGCAATTCCTTCCTGATGTTTTTGTGTTATGCGAAGGATGTAACGGTAAAAGATATAACCGCGAAGCTTTAGAAATTCATTTTAAAGATAAAGATATTTCTCAAGTTTTAGATTTAACTGTTGAGGATGCATTGGACTTTTTCAAAAATATTCCTCAAGTTCAGAATAAGTTCTCGGTTTTAAACGAAGTTGGATTGGGATATATCAGGCTCGGTCAAAGTGCTACAACTTTATCTGGTGGAGAAGCTCAAAGAATTAAATTATCTTCAGAATTGTCAAAAAGACAAACCGGAAAAACAATCTATATTCTGGACGAACCAACAACAGGTTTACATTTTGCAGACATTGAAAGATTGCTCAGAATTTTGCGCCGATTAGTAGATCTGGGAAACACAGTTGTAATCATTGAACATAATTTAGATGTTATTAAAAATTGTGACTGGCTTATCGACTTAGGACCCGAGGGCGGAGTTGGAGGAGGAAAGATTGTAGCCGAAGGAACGCCTTCTGAAATTGCTAAAAATAAGGATTCGTATACAGGCCAATATCTCGCGAAGATGATTTAAATCCTATAGCTATTGAAATATAAAATTGTTAAGTATATAATCCCATAATGCACGAAAATTTAGGTAGAGTAATAGACAGATTCCCACATATGGGGGAATCGAGGCAATTGAGAGAAAGTTTCACAACTAATGCACTAATGTTGAGTCGCCGATCGGGACAGATGGTTGTTTTGCAGGTTAAGGGAGTAACGATAGAGGTATTTGTTGGCAAAATTAGTCGAGATGAAGATGGTAATGGAATTCAAGTACAGCTTGGTTTTAAAGCACCCTTTGATGTTAAGATATTGCGTAAAGAATTGATGGATGGTGCTGATCCTAAAATTGACAAAACCCCTAAGCAAACCCATTCAGATCAGCCACAATCCCGAAAATAATTCTTTACCAGTCTTTAATTCTGCTACAATTTAAGTATGCGGGTTTTAAGAATAATTGCCATTTTTTGCTTTGTTGTATTTGTTTTATTGTTATTTCCGGTAAATTCAAAAGCTGCGAATGAATTTTCCTCAACTTATGATACGACATATTCAGTTTTCGAAGATGGAAATACAGAAGTTGAGCAGGATATAACACTAACAAATCTAACTGATAAATTTTTCCCTTCGAGTTTTACTTTAATTGTTCCGGCAATAGATATAAATGACATAAGAGCCGCGGATAAGCAGGGAGCTTTAGAAACTCAAAGTTCAAATGACGGGAAAAATACAAAAATAGTTGTCACTTTTTCGAATCAGCAAATTATTGGCTCCGGTAAACAATATAATTTCACCCTGAACTTCAGAGACAATTCAATCGCGCGCCACTCAGGAAAAATATGGACTGTTAATATTCCTAAACTAAATAATGCTTCGGATATCGAAACTTTTAATTTAAATTTATCAGTGCCATCTTCTTTTGATGATCCTGATTTTATTTCAGTTCCTCCGGCGGGGAGTGCTGAATCCGGCGGCCGCATTAAATTTTCATTTGAAAAGAATATCTTATTTAACAAAGGAGTCTCCGCGATTTTTGGAAATAACCAACTTTATAAATTTGAATCAATTTATCATCTAAGCAATAATTCACTTTTCCCAAGATATATCGCTACTCCTTTAAGTGTTGAATCCTCGTATCAAAAAACTTTTATAAATAGTGTTGAGCCAAGACCGGAAAATACCGAAATTGATGAAAACGGAATTTTAATTGCAGTTTTTAAAGTTAATTCCGGTCAGATACTTGAAGTCAAAGCCTCAGGCAATATTCAACTTTCGTTAAATCCGGCAAACAAAGCATTTTTAAGTACTGCTGAGAGAGAAGCCTATTTAAAAGGAAGTAAATATTCTGATGCAAGTAGTCCTGTTGTAAAAGGTAAAGCTGCTGAAATTTTAGAAACTAAAAGAGATGCTCAACTTCTCGAGGAAGCAGAAGAAATCGATCAATACGTCAGTAACTTTTTAAAATTTGCTACTGATAGATATAATCAAAATGATTTCTTAAGATTTGGTTCGATTACTGCTTTAAATAATCCTGAAAAAGCACTGACTGCAGAATATGTTGATCTTGAAATTGCTTTACTTCGCTCGGTCGGAATACCGGCACGTCAGGTAATTGGTTTTTCTACACCTCAAGGGGAAAAACCCTTTGCTTATCAAAATAAAAATTTACATAGTTGGGTTGAAATATATACTGATGAAACAGGATGGGTAACAGCTGATCCTGCCTGGGAAAATACAACCGGCGGAGAAGATTTATTTAACTTCAATGATTTAAGTCATTTAGCGCTTGCAACAGGAGACGGAAAGGATTTTGTGTTACCCTCTGAGGTAAAAGTTGAATTGTCAGACGGTGAAGCACAGGAAATAAAAGCAGTTGAGCTGGATGTTCAAATTCAGGAAGAAATTTTATCCGGTTTTAATAATAAGTTAGTTGTCACAATTAATAATTTAGGAAATGCCGTTTTTCCGGCAGATACTTTAAAAATCGATTCATCAAAAATTTTAATTCAGGGAAATAATAATGCTTCGACAAATGCTGTTTTAATAAATACTCCACCTATTTCACCTTTCGGTAGTGTTAAATATGAATTTGATTTAAAAACAGGTGCGATCTGGCATTCGTATCAGGACGCAATTCAGATTAGTTTTGCTGGTGCAACTGATACAAGACTAGTAACTATTAAACCGGTCTTATCTTATCGAATTTATGCAGTTGAAATAACGGGCGCTTTAATTATGATAATTCTTTTTTACATCGCAACATTTTTACTTCACAGAAAATCCATAAGAAACGATTAGAGATTGTGCATCTTTTAAGGTAAAATACGTTCATGTTACCTTCTTTTTTGAATGCGGATTTAGTTCCGCATAAACCCGGAATTTATATTTACAAAGATAATTCGGGAAAAATTATTTATGTTGGCAAAGCTGTGGATTTATATTCGCGGGTTTCATCATATTTTTCCAATTCCTGGCACGATATAAAGACTGCAAAACTAGTGGAAAATATTGCATCAGCCGAGACAATTATTGTTGAATCGGAAATTGAAGCCCTTATTTTAGAAGCCAATTTAATTAAAAAACATAAGCCTCAATACAATATCCGTTTAACAGACGATAAGGATTATTTATATATAGTAGTAACCGACGAAGAATTTCCAAAGGTTATAACTGCCCGTAAGACTCAGTTGATTAAAGTTAAAAAGTGGTTTGGTCCGTATCCGTCAGCAACTACCGTAAAACAAACTCTGAAGAAACTTCGTAGATTATTCCCCTGGTGTTCGAATCCGATTGGATCAAGAACCAATAAGCAGAGCTTGCGACCTGGCGGTCTAAAGGGCAAAGCATGTTTTTACTTTCACATAAATCAATGCCCAGGAGCGTGTATGGGTTTAATTTCAAAAGAGGATTACGCAAAAATAATAAATAGATTTTCTAAATTTTTAGATGGAAA
>JAKFWZ010000017.1 GCA_021731695.1 Candidatus Daviesbacteria bacterium
GAAGTATAAATGACCTAAAAGAAAATTCTATAGTTGCAGTTACTTCAAAAATTATTTCTATATCCGAAGGAAGTGTTTTAAAAATGAGTCATCCCGAACAAGATTTCCGATCCAGCAAAGACAACCTGGATTCCGGCTTTCGCCGGAATGACGCATCCGCGATCTCGCTTCGCGATGACAAAATCAAAGAAAATTTAATCAAAGAAAATTCGCAGTTTTATTTACCTAGATCAAGCAGTAAATATAATATTAGTTTTACGATTACTAATAATATATTATCAGCATCAGCAGGAATTGATGAATCAAATGGAAATGGTTTTTATATTTTATGGCCAAAAAATGTTCAGGAATCTGCTGATAAAATAAGAGAATACCTTCGTGAAAGATTTGGACTACAAAATGTTGGGGTGATAATAACCGACAGTAAAACAACACCGTTAAGATGGGGAGTGACCGGAATTGCGCTTTCGCACAGTGGATTTAAAGCCTTAAGGGATTATATTGGAAAGCCGGATTTATTCGGCAGACCATTCGTTTATGAAAAATTAAATATCGCCGACTCCCTTGCAGCCGCTGCAGTTTTAGTGATGGGCGAAGGTAGTGAGCAAACTCCAATTGCAATTATTGATGATGTCGATTATGCCGAATTTCAGGATAGAAATCCAACTACTGAGGAACTGAATGAGCTGAAAATTTCTTTAGACGAAGATTTATATGCACCACTGATAAAGAATGTAGATTGGCTAAAAGGCGATCGTTAACAGTCTGGGTTTTGTCTGGAACCACCTGGAGATTGTGGTATACTCTTTCCCGATGAATATTAAAAATTTAGAAGATTTGGCGAGATTAACAAGATATTACATTTTAACTTCTACCACCCAAGCCGGTTCAGGTCATCCAACATCTTCACTCTCTGCCACAGATTTAATGAGTACTTTAATGTTTGGCGGATTTTTCAAAGCTGATCTGGACAATCCTCTGAACCCAGACAATGATCGCTTAATTTTTTCAAAAGGACATGCCTCGCCGCTATTTTACAGCCTATATGCAGTTGCAGGAAAAGTTGCAGAGGAAGAATTGGGAACTCTACGAAAATTTGGCAGTAATTTAGAAGGTCATCCGACTATGGAATTTGCCTTTACAGAAGCAGCGACAGGATCTTTAGGACAAGGATTATCGATTGGAGTTGGGATGGCTTTAAATGCAAAAAGTGACAAATTAAAATATCGCACGTTTGTTTTAATGGGGGATTCGGAAACCTCAGAAGGTTCAGTTTGGGAAGCAATGGCAGCGGCAAGTTTCTATAAATTGGATAATTTGGTTGGGATTATAGACGTCAATCGTTTAGGTCAAAGAGGAGAAACTGCTTTAGGGCACGATACAAAAACTTATCAAAAAAGAGTTGAGAGTTTTGGCTGGAAAACATGGGTAATTGATGGGCACGATTTAAACGCGATTATTAAAGCATTTTCTGAAATTGAAAAGGATACTAGCGGATTACCTAAAATGATAATTGCTAAAACTTTTAAAGGTGCCGGAGTTTCGTTTTTGCAGGATAAAGATAATTGGCATGGGAAGGCATTAAACCCTGAAGAACTGGAAAAGGCTTTGGTTGAATTGGGACCAGTAGAAAAAATGGTTGGGAAAATTGCAAAACCCGTCATTGCGAGACCACGGAGTGGCGAAGCAATCTCAGTAAGATCTGGATCCCGGATCAAGTCCGGGATGACAGAGTACAAACTCGGAGAAATGATTGCGACCAGAAAAGCCTACGGTACGGCTTTGGTTAAACTAGTTAAACAACGTCCTGATGTTTTGGTTTTGGATGCGGAGGTTAGCAACTCAACAATGGCAGAATCTGTTAAAAAAGAATTTCCTGAAAGATTTTTTGAAATGTTTATCGCAGAGCAAAATATGGCTGGAACTGCCCTAGGTCTATCGCGAAGGGGAAAAATTCCTTTTGCTTCAACATTCGCTGCATTTTGGAGCAGGGCATTTGATCAAATTAGAATGAGTCAGTACTGTGATCCGAATATTAAATTTGTTGGTTCTCATGCAGGTGTTTCAATTGGAGAAGATGGTGCATCACAAATGGCACTTGAAGATATAGCGATGTTTCGAACTTTGCTTAACGGGACTGTTTTGTATCCATCTGACGCAGTTTCTGCAGAAAAATTAGTCGCGGGATCTGCGAATCATAAAGGCAATGTTTATTTAAGGATGACCAGAGCAGAAACTCCGGTTATTTATAAAAATGATGAGGATTTTCCAATCGGTGGTTTAAAAATTCATAAAGGTCAAAATAAAGGAATGAGAGTTGTCGTTGTAGGAGCTGGAATTACGCTTCATGAAGCACTTAAAGCTCAGATAGAATTGGCAAAAGAGAAAATAGAAATTGACGTGGTTGATTTATATTCAATCAAACCACTTGATGAAAAAACTCTTATTAGATTATCAAAGAATTCTATAGCGGTTATTACAGTCGAAGATCACTATAAAGAAGGCGGAATTGGCGAAGCCGTAACCTCTGCTCTGTCGGGACTAAATGTACCAGTGATTTCATTAGCTGTTTCAAAAATGCCCCGCTCAGGGAAACCGGCTGAACTTTTAGGATATGAAGAAATTGATGCGAAAGCTATAATGAAAAAAGTAAAAAAACTTATATGAAATCTAGTAATTTAAAAACCACACGCCCTCCTGTGAGGAGTAAAATATTTTTAGACGGAGGAGATCCGGAAGAGACTAAAGAAATAATTGAAACTTTGGGATTTCTGGATGGCCAAACAACAAATCCAACTTTGATTTCAAAAAATCCGGAAGCTGCAAAACGTTTGGAAGCCGGAGAAAAATTTTCAAAAGAAGAAATCTTTGATTTTTATAAAGATGTTGTTACAGAGATTTCTCAAATAATTCCTGAAGGTTCAGTTTCTATAGAAGTTTATTCTGATGCTAATACTAGAGCAGAAGAAATGTTAGCTCAGGGGAAAGAAATGTATCAATGGGTTCCAAACGCGCATATAAAATATCCGACAACTAAGGAAGGATTAAAAGCTGCATCAGAATCTGTGAAACTTGGGATGAGAGTGAATATGACTTTGGTATTTACGCAGGCCCAGGCTGCTGCAGTATATTCTGCGACGAGTGGCGCTAAAAAAGGCGATGTATTTATTTCACCATTTATAGGAAGACTTGATGATAGGGGAGATAACGGAATGGATTTAATCAAGAATATTTTGCGAATGTACGCTGATGGCGACGGGCATGTTGAAGTCCTAACGGCATCGGTTCGGAATATGGATCATTTTAATGAAGCATTGCGGCTTGGTTCTGATATCATCACTGCGCCTTTTAACATTATTAATGAATGGGCAAAAGCCGGAGCCAAAGTGCCTGATGAAAATTGTAAATATTCAGTTAATTTAAAAGAAATTCCATTTGAGAATTTGGATTTGAATGCTGATTGGGAATCTTTTGACACCTATGATCAATTAACTGACAAGGGTATAGAAAAATTCTCCGATGACTGGAACTCCTTAATTAAATAGCCCCCTACAAGCCTTATTATTGAAACTATAAGTCCAATTGTGTATAATGTGAGCTTCAATGACTAACGAAAACCGATCTAATCCACCGACTAATAATACCGACAATAACTCAGAGCATCAGATTGACAGGCTTTTTGCAGAACAAAGACAAAATATAGTACGAAGACTTCTTTCGCGGCTGGGGGAAATATTCAGCAAGCAGAAGATCTGACTAGTGCCGCTTTTTTAAAAGTTTGGAACGCTTATGGAGGTGACCCAGATCGAAAGTATACTCGTGGGCTAATAACTACAACAGGGACACGTTTAGCAATAGATGAATTCAGAAAACCGGGCAGGCCTTTTGTTACTTTAGAAGAGTTTCACACACGTAATCTTACCACTCATGACTCTGGTGATGATGAAGGCGATACTTTTAGAGAATATGCAAAATCTATATTGCAGAGGATGAGAAATGAAGCAGGTTTTAGTGAAATTCAATGGCTGGTCATGTGCCTTAGAGCAGCTGGAGGCTACAGCGTAAAAGACACAGCTTCATTATTACGTAATAAACCCAATGACGTAAGACATATCTATGGAAGAGCAAAAAACAGGGCTGTAGAGTGGAGAAAGGGTAAAGTACCAAATAATACTTGTAAAGCTACCAATTTACCAGAAATAGACGAGGTTTTGGAAGCTGCTGCACAAGGCCGACCTGTGCAAAGGAGCCAAGACAAGGGGCAAAACTATGTTTCTGATGCGGGGCATGACGGCAAGCCCGATAGGACGGGGCACTATCCAGGGGGTAGACCACCAAAGATAGGAGAAAGCCTCAAAACTCGCCGGCCAATACTCGGTAATATTATATTCGGACTTGATGAAGGTGGTTTATTAATTGCGCCAACCCAAAGAAGGATAATTACCAATGTCTTTGATGATATTTTACCACCTTCAGAAAATTTAGTTAAAAGAAACAAAGTGATTGGATCAAGATTAACGAGCGGTGAAAAAGAATTTAGAAGAGTGGTTGATCTTGTTTTATTAAATAATGATCAGATAGGAGAATACGGACAAAATGACCAAGCGCTTTGGCGTACAGTCCGCGAGCATCCAATATTTTCGACTTTCGACCGGGCACAGATGCTCCAATTTGTTAAAAGAGATTTTAATAATTTTGTCTTAAGAGCTGACCAAAAAGGGACTGTCGTAGAGGGAGTCATTCAAAAATGGCGGGGGGAGGTTTTGGAAGCGGCTAGAATGGATGAAACCGAAATTCTTGAAAAAACAGAAAACAAGGATTTTTATGAAAGGCAGGTTGAAATTGCCCGAGCCTCATCTGAGTTGCTCCCTACCGGAGCTCGTCTATATCCCACTAAAGACTCGGTTATTAGGGCTGTATATGGCGCGGACGTAGACCCGCGTGATAGGCAGGGTTTTATGTACCACTCTCTAAGGGCTATCTCGCTGAAACTTCAAAATACATTCATCAGCAGACTTCGGCCAAATATGGATGCCTTCCTCGATTCGCTTAGATCAAATCCTTTTTACGGCCCGGATGTAAATCCTAATGATGTTGCCGGAGTAATTTTGAATAGATATTCAGTTGATCAATATGGAAGAGCTGTTTTTGATTTAAATGCTGACCCAAGAACTAATCAGCGAAGACTTCGTGAAATGGCCCTGGAAGCTCGGGCAAATAGCGAACAAGCTTTACATGCATATTAGCTTAATTCGTTATTAGATTAACCAAAGAATGTCTGATTTTAAACGTAGAGCGAGTGAAGTCAGGCAAGATCTTTAAGTATTACATCCAGGCTATTCCAGTTTCTGTTAATTAAGCCTCATAAAGTATAAAAGTAATTACACGATGAATTAATAGTAATCTACTGGGCTGAATTAATCACCGAGGGGGTATACTCAAGATATCGGCGCAAGACGTAATGTGATTAGCAGGTACTGGTAAGGTGATTCAAACATTTCAGGATGTGAAAATCTGCAGCAAAATTCATGCACCAAACCTGGTAATTTGTCACTGGTAACATGATGATACATTCTTCTGATGAAAGTTCTCAAGGTG
>JAKFWZ010000008.1 GCA_021731695.1 Candidatus Daviesbacteria bacterium
CCAGAGGGCGGGCTTTTTTTAACTCACTTTTTACGCTAAAGTTTATAAAAACCCCTGACCCAATTAAATTTACTGTTGTGGTTTCCACTAAGGTTGCCAAGCGGGCAGTAAAACGGAATCGGTTAAAAAGAATAATTAGGGAAAATGTGAGGTTAAAATTAGGAAAAATGCCTAAAGGAGATTATTTGCTTATCTGTAAGCCAATAGCGGCAAAAACTGATGAAAAAAATCTTTTAATTGTTTTTTCAACTTTAATTTCCAAAGTTATATAATTCTCCTTGAACCATAACTTAATAATATGGCAAAATTTCATAAATGTAAATTACTCAAATGATTTTAACATCGGTACAAAATTACTCCAAGGGATTAATTATTAAAGCTATAGGTTTGTATCAAAAAACATTATCCCCGGACCATGGCTGGGGGAAAAATCGGCATGAATTTGGTTTTTGTAAATATTACCCGACCTGTAGTGAATATGCAAAACAAGCTATAATTAAAAAAGGGGTAATACTAGGCATTTTAAAAAGTTTATTTAGAATAATAAGATGCAATCCGTTTTCAAAAGGCGGAATAGATAATCCATAAGCATATGAACATTAATCCATTTTCTCAAAATTTTATTTTGGTTCCAGTTCTCTTAAATGTATTGGTGTTGTTTTATAATTATATTCCGGATATAGGCATTGTAATTATTTTACTGACTGTGCTTATAAGGCTAATACTTGCGCCTAGTTTTCACAAGTCCTTAAAAAGTCAGGCTGCTATGACGGCAATTCAGCCGAAAATGAATGAGCTTAAGGAAAAACACAAAGACGATAAACAGGCGCAAGCAAAAGCCATGATGGACTTATATAAAGAACATAAGGTGAGTCCTTTTTCTTCTTGTTTGCCAATGTTAATCCAGCTGCCAATTTTAATTTCGTTGTATTTTGTTTTTACCAAAGCCTTGAGCGGAAATTTAGAAGGTTTATATTCTTTTGTTCATAAGCCAGAAAATTTAAGCCCTATGTTTTTAGGGTTTATGAATTTGTCAGAGCCCAGTCACATTTTGGCAATATTAGCCGGACTTACTCAATTTTGGCAATCAAAACAAATGACACCAAAAAATCCAGGGCCTAACCAAGATTCCACTCAAAAAATAATGTCTGCGCAAATGACTTATATGCTTCCGGTGGTTAGCGTGGTAATTGCCTGGAATTTTCCAGCCGGCCTTCCTTTGTATTGGGTAGTTTCCACTTTGTTCGGCATAGGCCAGCAATATTTACTTACTCGGAATAAGCCGGTAGAATTAGGAATTATGAAGTAGGAGTTATGTAAGAAGTTTAAATTAGCAATCTTAATTATTTCCGCCAAAGGCGGATCCGCCTTTGGCGGAAATTTTGAGTTATAAGTTAATCCAATGACTGATTTTTCCAAAATTGATTTTGTCCAAAATTTAATAAAAGACCTACTTGTAAAAATGGGTTTTGTTAATGCCCAAGTGGTTTACGAGGAGAGCGTAACTAAAGGGTTAATATTTAATATTAACGTTGGGCAGGACGCTTATTTGTTAATAGGAAGACAAGGCGCAACCTTGCACGCGCTACAAGTGCTTGCCGGGCATATGGCGGAAAGAAATTTTAAAGAATCGGTATGGTTTACTTTAGATGTTGATGATTATAAAATGAAGCGAGAATGGTTTTTAAAAGAAACAGCAAGGGCCGCCGTTGACCACATAAAAAAAACCGGTAGAGCAGCAGCCCTTGAGCCCATGCCGGCTTTTGAAAGGCGGTTAGTACATGCTTACATTCAGGAAAATTTTCCAGAAGTGGAAAGTTTGAGTATGGACATAGAACCGTATAGAAAAATAGTTGTAAGGATAAAAAAATCCGCCGCTTAAGCGGCGGATTTTTTATGCAATTTTTTTCCCTTGCTCCCAAGCCACCTCAAAGATTATTTTTAGGGAATTGGCAAAGGAAGGATTTTGGATTTCAAAAGCCGCGTTCTCGCCGGGTTTTACCAGCACGCCCATAACAATGTCGTCATAAATATTTACTTCCGCTGCGGGTACGAACGGAAATTGTTTATCTAGCCACCTGTATTCGGTAATTTTTTGGAAAGCTTTATTTTTTTTATAAACGGCATTGTAGTAATCTAAACCAGCCTGGTTTTTTAGCACCAGGACTTTTTCTTTTACATTTTTTCTGCTTCGTTCGCGAATATAATCTTTTCCAAATTGGTCATACTCGGGCAGGTAGACATTTAAGTCTAAAATTGAAAGTATGGTGCTTTTAGCCTCCAGGGTATGTAAGTATATATTTTTTATTCCTTCTCGCCCTTCAAAGAATTTAATTATGGGCTTGGTTTCTTTTTTGTAAAGTCCTAATAAATCTGACAATGTTTCGTCCGCCCTTGCCAGACGCTGCTCGGCTTGGGTTTTTTTATTTTCTAAATATTGTTTTAAACGCTGCGGAGGCTCTGCGGAATAGTGTTTGGTTTTTGTGTCGCTCCCCGCCCGGCTTGCTAAGCCATACAGAGCTAACCTTTCTAAAACATCGTAGCCGGTAGTGCGGTTTAAGCCTGCCAAATGGCTAATTGCGGTAACTGTTCCTTTGCCCAATTCCAAAAGCGCTAGGTATATAGTCGCTTCGTTTTTTTGCAATCCCAATTTCTCTAAGTTTTCAGTAATTTTATAATTCATTTGTGTCAAATTAACCCGACAAAATATCTAAATCCAAAATAAATAGCCTTAAATAAGGCTATTATTACTATATCATTTGCTAAGTTCTATTGTCAATATCTAATTAGTCTTGTATATTTGATCGTTAAAACAAAAACCCGGCGGGGATACGCAGGCAGAAGGAGGTTTAGAATGAAAAGGAATGAGTTTAGTCCGAGCGAACTTATGAGGGCATACCTCAACGGCGAGGTATTCAGCCACAAAGCGCAAAGGATTATCCGCAACGCGGTTTACAACCTGTTGATGCTCGGATGGAAGGAAAGGCAATATCCCGAATTGCCCAAACTGGTCGTCGCCGGCGAGCTGTCGTTGATGGATCTTCCCTACTTAGATGACCGGGAAAAATACTTGCTGATTAAACAGTTTCTGGAATATAGGCACGGAAGCCGGCTTTGCGTGCAAGACCGGCAAGTATTTCATGAGTGGATAGAAACCGAGGATTGCGGAAACAACCCAAAGAGGGTTCGCGAGGCAGTCAATTTAACGGTTAAGGATATCGACGAACATCTGAGGGGGGGAGTGGTGGCGTATAGAAAAGGCAACCACAAGCATATTCCCCCCTACGACATTCACTCACTGCGGGTTTGCACTTTGCTCTACAGACCATTTGTCCAATGGACTGCTGAAGAGCACGCTATTATGCGTGGTAGTATCAAAGTCAGCCCCAAGTCGCGCCAACAGAAGTTTTATCGCTCGTGGTAAGCCATCCCGGCAGCAAACCAAAAGGGCGGGCGCAAACACTTTGCTCCGCCCTTGAATTATTTGTAATGGTCGTTAATATCAATTACTTCAATTTCCAGGTTGCCGGCATAAACAAAAATCACTCGGTATTTTTGGGTAAGACGGAAACTGTAAAGTTTTAAATGTTTTGGTTCTAATAGTTCTGTATTTAACCCCGGAAGTTTGGGATTCTGTTCAAAAAGATATTTTTTCTTTTCCCATTGTCCTAAAAGACCGCGCTTCTCTAAATAGCAGATTAAATTTTCCCGAAGCGGTTTTATGCGCATTTTTTATTTACTAAAATACTCTGATTCCTTTAGGCCTTGCGATACGCTTTCTATAAATTTTTTGGTATATTTGTCGGTTTTTTTCAATTCAGCAATTATGTAATCGGGATCTTTTGTTGGGGGTTCTTCGAAGCTCGCGGTGTCCAGTTTGCTTAAAAGCTGGGGAGAGTAAAGAAAAACGTATCTTAACAAGGAGCGAAAAAATTCACTGCGATTGGCAAAGCCGCGATCTTCGGCGGTTTTATCTATTAGTTTCGCTTGCTGGGCGGTTACATTTATATTAATATTTTTCATATTTTTATGATAACAAAGTATGCTTAAGTCTGTCAAGAATATAAATTAGCCGGAAAGAGATAGCATTATCCAAAATATTATTGCTAAGTCGTTTTTAAAATAAGGGTTGTCAAACATACCTTGCCCAATAAGCGTAATTAAAAATAATGCCACTCCGAGCTTAATTGCATCCCCCTCCCCGTTTAAGTGGGAGGGAATTGATCGCAGTCCACGGTAAATTATTAACCCCATTAGTCCTATTAGGCTTATTAGTCCCAAAAGTCCGGTTTCCAGCCAAAGAGTTAAAAATATATTGTGCGGAAAGTTGTGTGTATCTAAATTAGGGTTGGTATTAAGCCTGTCCCAGTTTTTAGAAAATCCGGTTAAGCCTAAACCTAAAGTCGGTGATTCTTTTATCCCCTCCCACCCGGTTTTCCAAAGGTTTACTCTGGATATAGCGGATTTTTCTCCGTAAAAAGGCAAGATAAAACGCCAGCGGAGGTTGGGAATAGAAACAATAACAATTACAACGACTATGAGGGCTCCGCAGATCATTTTGCGGATTTTTTTATCCCCCGCAACTATAGCATAAACTAGAATTGAGGCAGATAAGCCCAACCAGCCAGCTCGGGACAAAGATAAAAGTAAGCCAATAGCGCCAAAAAGCCATAGGGTAGTTTGTAGTTTGTAGTTTGTAGTTTGTAGCCTAATAGCCAAATCAGGAATAAGAAAGGCTAAGAGTGGCGCAGTCCAAAGAGCGTAAAAGTTTGGGTGGGTGAAAAAAGCGATCGCTCTTTTTGGTTCAATGCTATTTCCCCAATATTCCACAGGAAGACCAAGCAAAGTAAAGTATTGGACAATGGCAAAAAGACCCATTAGGGCAAGTAGCAAGTAGCAAGTAGCAAGTAGTAATGATTTGGATGCAGGATGCTTGCTCCAAATAAAGCTTGCAATAAAAAATAAGCTAATAGGTTGTAAGAATAATACTGCAAACTGACCGAGTTTTTCTTGGGACAAGCCTTGCCAAAATAAACTAATTATTCCAGAAAGAAAAAATAGACTAACGAGTAAAAGAATTTTTCGGTTAATATTTTTAACAAAATATAAGAACCGTAGCCATAAGCTATTATAAGAAAGGTAGAAAAAAAATATTAACCATGCCACCACCACCACCCAAAAAAAAAGTAAATTAAGTCCGAAGTCAAAAATTTGAAATTTTACAGTATAAGCCGGGGTAAGTAT
>JAKFWZ010000038.1 GCA_021731695.1 Candidatus Daviesbacteria bacterium
CAACTAACACTATATTATCCATAAGACCTTTTACAAAATAAGCTTTTGTGATAATTTTTACAAACTTCGAGCGAAAAATCCGAATAGCTGACGATGTTTATCCAGAGTGATAAGCAGAGACAGCTTGAGGATTTTGCAGCCGAAGTTTGGAAGAATTAGCCGAAATGTTATTTTGCAAAAGGTCTTTAATTTAATTATACCACGCTACCATACCGGGACTGCTCGCCATAAGGGATTGTTGCCGAATGGAAAGAGGACTATAATGCTATTTATAGTGTAATGTCTATATCAGTCCTATCGGTCTTATTAGTCTTATATTTTACCCATATTTTTGCCTTAATTAAGCCTTATTATACCAATACCCTTGACAAAAAACAAAATTTGTTGTAAGATTATTAGTCAAGTATTAAAAAACAGATCCAAACGATTATGAACAAAATCAACATAAGCACCAAAAGCCTAACTGGCGCCATTATTGTGGTAGCTATTCTTTTTGGGCAATTTATTACCCCTCGCGCCACCAACACAATTTTGGCAAACACCCCAATAGGTCAATTGTGTGAAAACAGCAACATTGTCTCTGCCATAGACATTTTCCAAACCAAGTCGCCTAAAATTACCAATGTCAACCAAGACATTAACAAAACTTTTGGCGCAGTCCTTTCTCCAACCAGCTTAGGCGGCGAACTAGATGTTAAACAAATTAACGAGGGCTTGGGCTCCAATAGCGATATTTTCCTTGTGCCTTTTGGCAACAATTTTTCCTTTTCCAACGGCCCTTCTGCCAAAGGCAAAGTCATTTTAACTTGGGACGGATTAGACAACAGCGAAAATATAAATTTTACCGGTCTTAATGGCGTAAACCTTTCCCAAAACGGACGCAGAGACATTATTAACTTTGTTTACAGCTCTGACTTCGCAAACGATAAAGCTGTTGTGCTAACTTTTACTATTTATACCAATGCAACCAATGCTTCCAAATTAACAGTCCCACTTTACGGCGCTCTACATGTCAACTTAACCGGCTCTGTAAAATTAAGCGACTTTACCACAGCCCTAGGTACTGGCGCCACTATGACTAATGTAGGCGCCATAGTTTTAGAAATAGACGCCACCTCACGCTTAGGTCACGATTTTGATATTGGCAACCTCACACTCCCGTGTTTGACCGAGGTTCCAACTTTAGTTTGCGTGCCCTTAAACCAAACCGCCAACATTAACCAAACTGTGCAATTTACTGCAACTGGCGGAAACAATACTTTTGCTTGGTCAGCGCCAACAGCTAACCAAACCACTGGCACAGGTAGCAGTTTTAACACTAGCTACAGCCAGGCCGGAAGTAAAACCGTAACTGTCTCAAGTAACGGCCAAACCGCATCGTGCAATGCGCAAATTAATACCCCAACTACAGTATGTGTTCCTAACACCAATGCCCTATTAAACAACAGCGCGATTGTAGACAACGGCAATAATTCTTTCAATGTAAGCCTAAACTACAGCTTTACCGGCACTAATTCTATGAAATTAGTTTATATTAATCCGGACACAAACCTAGAAGTGGTTTTAAACAGCAGCATTACGGCTTCCGGTAGCCAAGTCTTTAATAATTTTCAACCTAACAAAAATTACTTATTTAAAATTTCAGATACTTCTACTTGTGGCGGACTTATGGCTACTTTAGTTGTTAGAAAAGATGTCTCAACCAGCGTGTGTGTTGCCAATACCAACACTGTATTTAGCGCCAGCACTCCCATAAAAAATGGCTCAACCTACTTTACCACTCTGTCTTGGGTCACCACAGGCAATAATCAAGTTAAAGTAACAATGTCCAGCACAGACAATAATTCCCAAACCCAAATTACTACTGGAAATAATATTGGCACATTCACTGTTAATAATTTAACCCCAGGCAAAGCTTATGTATATTATTTATACGATGCTCTATGTAATAACTTATTGTCATCCACAGCAGTATATCCGCCAACTGACATTATCGTTTATGTCCCGCCCATTCCAAATCTAGTTTGTTTACCCAATAACCAAAATATAACTATAAACCAAACTGTTAATTTCTTTGCCCAAGGTGGCAATGGCAATTATTCTTGGAACGCCCCTAGCGCCAGTCAAACTTTCGGCAATGGCCAAAACTTTTCTACCAGTTATTCTTATGCCGGATACAACACTGTGTCAGTAAGTAGTAATGGTCAAACTGCCAACTGCTATGTTAATGTTTCAGGCAATGTGCAAATACAAGGCATTGTCCAAGGCGCCAACATAAATTTGTCTTACCAAAAAAAGGCAAACAATGACACGAAAAATGTTAATGCCGTTTCAGCCCCAGCTTCCAAAGAAGACTACATTACCTACACATTGACTGTTACTAACAGTGGCAATGCTCCGGCTAATAATTTTGTTATTACAGATGATCTGTCAGGCGTGCTCACTTATGCCGACATAGTAGACAACGGCGGAGCTGTCTTAAACGGTAATATTCTAAATTATCCCGGCACCAATGTCCCACCTGGTGGCTCAGTCAGCAAGAGTTTTAAAGTTAGAGTTAAATTTTCCCTTGCCAATAACACTAACTACACAATGGTTAACACCTACGGCAACACTGTGCAAATTAATATTAGCTCGCCACAAGTTTTAGGCACCTTCTTTGTAGCTCCTAAAACCGGCGCTGAAACCAATGCCTTTGTCTTTGCCGGCCTCTTAACCATAATCTTCACCATCTACAAAAAAAGGAAATTCTTTACTAACCTCTTTACCGCCTAACTGCAAATAAAAAAACAATCCCTAAAAAAGGGATTGTTTTTTTATGCTCTTATTTGAAATTTGTAATTTGTAATTTGCCCTGTCTTCCCCCTCTTAATGTAAGAGGGGGTTAGGGGGTGATATATTTTTCCCCTTCATCCCCTTCATCCCATTTGTCCTATCAGTCCTATCAGTCCCATTAATCCTATTGGTCCTATATGTCCTATCCTCTTATTCCTCCCTTGCAGTCCCCCTCTCTTTTCGAAAGAGAGGGCTGGGGTGAGTTAGTTTTAAAATTTTTTTACGGCTCTATTGCCACGCTTGGCGCCGGAGCCACTTCAACTGGTGGGCTTTCCGCCAAAGGCTCTGGGGCTAAAGAAAGGATGATGCAGTTTGCAGTCCCCCTCTCTTTTCGAAAGAGAGGGCTGGGGTGAGTTAGTTTTAAAAAAGTCTTTACGGCTCTATTGCCACATCTGGCAAAGGATCAGGAGCAACTTCAACCGACAAATTTTCCGGAGCCGGTGGCTCAGACAAAGCTTCAGGCACCGGAGCAACCTCTACCGGAGGAGTATTACTCTCCGGTTCAGAAGATGGAGAAGGAGTATTAACTCCGGCTACACTGCCCTGTTGCTCTTTAAAATATTGCACCATATCCCTAAACTCATCGCGCGTTACGCACACATCATCTACGCATAATTTTTCCTTGGCTTTCACAATTTTACTCACGAGTAAGTCTGTATTTATTTCCCCGGCAAAAACCACACCACCAATATGCAAATCTTTTTGTATTGCCACAGAACCGGTTACCACAATATCTCCAAAGACCGAAGCATTAGTCATGTTTAAGTTGGTCAAAGATGTAAGCCAAACTTGGGTATCTGTATTTTGTCCATTTTGTAGGATATCAGCTACTTTTGGCTGGAAGTAAGTAGGCTGAATAAATATCAAGATTTTTCCTTTTGCAATATCTGTGCCATCTGTGTTTATCTGTGTATCTGTGGACTTAAAGTTTCCCAATCCTTTTGCAGTATCTGTGCTATCTGTGTTTATCTGTGTATCTGTGGACTTAAAGTTTCCCAATCCTTTTGCAGTATCTGTGCTATCTGTGTTTATCTGTGTATCTGTGGAATAAAAGCTTTCTAAAGCCCGACCTAAAACCTGCCCAGCTTCCGTGGCCTTCATAGCATAGCCTGGGAATGTTTTTGATGCTGTAAGGAAGTCCCCTATGCCAACATTTCCATTTTCATTAGTCACTTTCACAGGCACGCGTCCTGCCAGCGCCACAGGCACTTCTCTTTTCTCCCCTCCTGGTATAGGAGGGGTGGATGCGTCAGCAGACGGGGTGGTAGATAATGACCTATAACCATTAAGCAAAACACCAGGCTTAGTAGAAACTATACCGCACGGCTGACTCACGCTAGCAATCAAATTTCTTATTTAACTTATATTTAAAAGGGTAATTGATTTTTTAAGTTATCATTATTTTTGTAAGATGCATCGTCATTAAATCGTATATTTTCTTTAGGGATAAGTACTTTTTGTCATTTTAAATCATCAGCGTGGGGCAACCGTGAACTATACCGAGGATGGCTGGTGCTCCCTCTTCTCCTGGCGAGGAGAAGATGCCGGAGGCAGATGAGGTGGAAACTTTGGCCTTCTTCACAAACACCGGCGCTCCGCCGTCTGCCATTACCACATCCCCAGCCTCCAAGCTACTGTCATTAGTAGGATAATTTTCCGCCACATCCGCGCCGGTTGTGTATGCGCCTACGGCATAGACTGTGCCAGCAGTACTTGCCCCTGTGCAACTGTCGTTGTTGTGTACGCACAGCCAGCCATTAGCTACTTGAACATTTTTTCCACTGGCGTTAGAGCCTATACGATGGTCTCAACCAATATACTCTTAGAGTATTAATGATACAAAGCCGTTGGCGTGGCAGACAGTTTTCCCTCCGGGTAAGCTTCCTTAAATTTTTTCCAAGATTTTTCCAATCTAAACATTTTCCCTCGGCTTTCAGAATAGCGTTTAATAATATCCTCTATTAAATCAGCTTTAACTTTTGAGCCATACAAACCGGTAATTTGCTCCAAATAAATAATCATTTTATTACAACCGGCCATAGCCTTTTCTAAAAGGTTTACGCCTTCGACAAAGTTATTGAAACGGGTGGAATGTGACTCGCCAACGAACAAAGGAATAGACATACAG
>JAKFWZ010000043.1 GCA_021731695.1 Candidatus Daviesbacteria bacterium
TTAATATTTATGATAAAAAACTAATCGAGGTTTTGTTAAATAGGAACAAATAACATGAGAAAGATTTTAATTCTATATTTCATTTTTCTGCTTTCATTTTTCTCTATTTTTTCTGCGGGAGTTTTGGATTCTATCGACGGGCTCCAATATTTAGCAGTTGCCAGAAATATTTATTATACAGGTGAGCCGACGGCACCGATTTATGAATATACGACCAGAGAAAATTTGCATTTAAGTTCATTCGTTGCTTCTAACGGAAAAACTTATTCAATGACGGGCTTAGGTTATTCCCTAGCTTTTATACCTGCAGTTTTTATAACAGATATTGTTTATAAATTTTACGATGTAAATCCTTCTCTGCATTTTCCTCTGGAGAGTGATTGGTTAATTTTATTTACTGCAAGTTTTACAAATTCCTTTTTTGCGGCAGGGGTTGGTGCCCTAATGTTTTTATATTTCATAGCCCTAAAAGTTGATAAGAGGAATGCAATATTTTTGAGTTTTATAACTATTGTCGGAACTAATCTTTTTGTTTATTCGAAGCATTCTTTTGCTCATATGGCTTTCATATTCTTTATGATCTTAACTTTTTTGCTGATTAAATATTATTCACAATATAAGAAAAATTATTATCTGGTTGGTATTGGAGCTGGGTTTGGATGTTTGAGCATTGTCTACAACCAAACGTTTATGCTGACTATTTTGCCTTTTATTTTGTACTATTTTCTACTTATCAAACCTGAAATAAAAAATAATCTGGCAGGAATTATTAAACAAATTGGTTTTATATTCACAGGATTTTTACCATTTGTATTTGTTTATTTTTGGTATGAAAATTTAAGATCTTTACCGGAGCAAAATTTTGCAGGGACTGATTTTTATGTTAATTACGCAGCGCATACAGTTTCATTTCCCATTGGAGTATTTATCGAAGGCCTGCATGGACAATTATTTAGTCCCGGAAGAAGTATTTTTCTTTATTCACCTATACTTTTAGTAATCGTAATTTTTTGGTCCAAAGTTAAGAAATTACTCAGACCTGAATTATTTACATTTCTACTTTTGTCTGCGATTTATATAGGATTTTATGCTGTTCAATATCGAATCGGTGCGCCGGATCAGGGAATTGTCGGAAATTGGCATGGAGAATCTAGCTGGGGTCCGAGATATTTAACGCCACTTATTCCTCTTGGAATGATTACCGTAGGAATGATTTACTTAAACATTTCGAAAAATGCAAAACTTCTTATTTTTTATCCGCTGCTTCTGATAGGACTATTTATAAATCTTTTAGGAATGATAATGCCTTATCAGATAAAACTGCATGACATGCAGCATAAAATATTTTTAAACGGAACAGAATATTACTCTTCAACTTACAGTAATTTTTTCCCCAGGTACAACCCGGTTTTAAATATGACAAAAAAGTTAAATGGCTTAAGAAAGAATTTTCCCGGATATATTCAAACGGGCGAATATAATCTTAGATTTTATGATGGAGTAGATTTTGCTTTTCCCGTCGGTGGAGAAAGGTGGAGAGTTATAGAAAGTAATGGATATATAAACTTTGATAATCCTTCAACTGATCCTGTGAGAGAAGTAAATTTGGGATTAATTAATCATCCTATTGAAGAGTCGAGTGAATCGGCATCAGTGTTATTAAACTTAAACGGTCAGGATCTTCAGAGTCCGGAATCTATTCAAGTTGCTGAAAGAAAAATTATTTCTGCAAAAATCCCGGCAGATCTTTTAAAAGATAAAGATAATGAATTACTTATTAAAACTTCTTTTTCATCTCCGGTTGAGATTGCATTCCCCTTAAATCCCAATGTTATTACTGCTAAAAAACAAATACTTGGACTTGTTTCATTTGATATAAATAATAAAAGGCAGAATATGGAATCGATTAATGTGCCTTATGTTTCAGCATTAGGTCCGGCAATGACCGGAAGAGAATATAAAAACTGGGGCGGTGCGAATAAAGATATATGGAGATACTGGGATATTCATACACAAACATATGAAAGACTTCCGGATTTTTGGTGGATAAGAAATTTGTTCTATTGGGATATTCCTAAAAATTTAATCCTCGGGCTGTTTACTGTAAATGTGAGCATTTTATTTATATCGGGGTATAGGCTGATTAAATTGTTAGGAGTTAGGAGTTAGGAGTTAGGAGTTAAGGATCTCGTTGTATTCCTTAAATATTTTTTCAGGAATTCCATCATCAATCATTTCACCTTTTGAAATTAAAATAACTCTATCGCAAAGTTTTTTAACTGCTTCTTCACTATGGCTTACAAAAACGATGGTTTTCTCACCTGTTTTTTTAACTTCTTTAAAATAGTCCATGCATTTTTTTTGAAAAGCAGCGTCTCCAACTGATAAAACTTCGTCAATCAACAGAATCGGTGCATCAACGAAGATGGCCACAGCAAAACCTAATCGCATATACATACCTGAAGAGTATTTTTTAACTGGTACATTAATAAATTCTTTAAGTTCACTAAATTCAATAATATTATCTAAAACCAATTCAATTTCTTTTTTATGCATCCCGAGGAGTGCAGCGTTAAGATAAATGTTTTCAAGACCAGTTAATTCGTGATGAAATCCGGCTCCCAGTTCAATAAGGGGTGCAACTTTTTCATGAATTGAAACTTTGCCTTTTGAGGGATAAGTAACGCCGGCTATTAATTTTAAAATTGTCGATTTTCCTGAACCATTTTTTCCAACTATTCCGACGACTTCACCTTTTTTTATTGAGAAAGAAATATCATGCAAAGCCGTAATTTCATGAGCCCAGGTTTTCCCCAGAAATAAACTTGGGAGGAGTTCTTTAAAAGTTTTTTCCTCCTGCTGCATAAACTTTTTGGTAACGTTTTTAAATTCGATTATTGTATCAGGCATAATAATTAGACAATGTCTGCAAAAACTTTTTCACTTTTCTTAAAGAATAAATATCCGATTACAAAAACTGAAACAGAAACTAATGCAGACCAACCGATTGATCCCGTATCAAAAGGTGTATTAAAAAATGCAGATCTGTAACCTTCGATAATTCCAACCATTGGATTTAATTTATAAAAGAAAACATATTGAGACGGAACGAGTGACAACGGATAAAAAACCGGAGTTAAATACATCCAGACGAAGATTCCAAGATTTGTTAAATATTGGATATCTCTATAAAAAAGATTAGCAACCGATAAAATTAGTGCAAGACCGCCCATTAAAAGTATCTGAAGTAAAAGAATTGGTAAAGCCCAGAGAATTGTCAGATGAAAGGGAATTTGATAAAAAATCATAAAAACAATAAGCAAAATTAGTGAAGCAAATAAATCAACACCTTTAGCTAAAATTACAGAATAGGGTAAGATTTCGCGGGGAAAGCGGACCTTTTTCAGTAAATTAGCGTTCTCGACTAAAACTCCGGCAGAAATTGATAGAGTGCTTTGCAAATAAATCCAGGGTAAGAGACCAATAAATAAAAATATCGGATAGGGAATCCCCCCTGAAGGGAAGGTGAAAATTACCGAAAAAACGAATGAATAGACAAGAAGTTGTACTAAAGGGTTAAAAACAATCCAGGCAAATCCCAGCACGGATTGCTTATAGCGGGCTCGTATTTCCCTTAAGGTTATCTGAAAAAGAAGGTACTTATGATAAAAAAGAGGCGCTAAAACTTGATTCATTTAGGTTTTTGTAAACCTTTAAGCAACGCGAAGCCTGAAATCAGAATGCCAAAAAGGTTACCTAAAAACAATATCAGAAACGCGGGCTTTGGTAAATCCCAATAGAAGAGCGGTTTTAGCCACCAAAAGTCAGGAGTTCGTTCGTAAATTTGAGTATGAATATCCCAAATCTTCCAGGGGTTTTTGATTTCGTTTCCATAGGTATAATACTTTGTACCTGCTATAGTCGGTCCTAAAGGTGAAACAAAGGGATAATCAAGCGTTTTTAAGTTAACATTTTCTTGATTCATCGTCATTGAACTAATTCCAGAGATCTGAGTTTTCCTGCTAAATGACTCCTCGTTATTAAATTGGGATTTTATGACTAGCGAATTATCATTTTGTTTTAAATCAGCAGGATTTATTTTTAGAACAATATCCTCACTTTGGTTTGCAGCGAGTTTAACCGGATTTCTTAAATCTTTTGTATTTAGATAAAAATTATAAGTGACAGCAGACTTGCTAGCTTCATCTATTGACTTATTAAAAAGTTTTAAATAAATTGCTGAAACATTATCTTGGTCAAATAAAATATAACCGGTTTTATCTAAAATTCTTAAAGTTGTATCTCCCTGGAGAAATGGAAAATCGAACCCGTCATAAAACCTAACATTATAATTTCCATGATCTAAGGTTTTGGGAAAATCTTTTATATGATATGCCAATTCTTTTGACATACTTAAAATTGGAGTATGTCGGGGAATTAAATTTTCATATGAAAAACTGGTATATTTTTGACCGTTTAGAAAAAGTTCTGGTTGTAAATTATGTAGCTTTAATTGATAAGGTAAAAATACGCCAAGAAAATTTGCATAAAATCCAATAAAAACCAGTGGTACAAAAACAAAAATTCTTTGTAACCTTGTTAAGTTTTTATAAATTACTCCGATTAGCAAAGTTGCAAAAGGGATAAGCGGTAAAAGATATCTCGGACCCCAACTTAATTCACCGTCCCAAAGCCCTCTGGCCCCATACTCGGGTTCCTCAATAACATATAAACTAGCAAAGAAGAATATGTAAGTAATTGATAAAA
>JAKFWZ010000047.1 GCA_021731695.1 Candidatus Daviesbacteria bacterium
CTCATATTCTTAAGAATATGAGAATGAATAATTTTAGATTTAAATAAAATTTGTCATCCCGGAATTACGAATGCGTCTGAGTAATATTCGGGATCCAGTTTTAAATCTGGATTCCGGATCTCGGAAGCACTCGTCCGGAATGACATTTCGAGGTAAAGTATGATTTATTTTGTGAATTTTAAAATTTGGTATTTGTATCCTTGCGATTCGCCCTGGGAAATTAAAGTTGATGTTTTAAAATCATTATATTCCGGGAAAAAAGCATCAGCTTCTTTTGTATCATCGTCTACAATGGTTAAATATAGCGTATCTGCTTTTTGAATAGTTTGTTCGTAAATTTGCCCCCCGCCAATTACGAAAATTTTATTACTACTTGTATCCCGCACGGCCGTGCGGGATACAAGTAGTTGGTTTTTTTGGGAGTGGTTGATAGTGGCATTAATCAGGGGATTAGGGGCATCCTCTGGTACAGAGGATGCCCCTCTGGCAGAGAGGATTGCCTCGTCTATATTATGACAAATAACGATTCCATTGGCCTTAAAGTTTTTATCCCGCGTAATAACAATATTAGTTCGGTTAGGTAAAGGTTTTCCAATGGAAAGGAAAGTGTTTTTGCCCATAATCACAACACTATTTTTGGTAGTTTCGCGGAAAAACTTCATATCCTCGGGAATGGAATAAAGCAGACGGTTTTTATAGCCAAGGCCGCGGTTTTTGTTTACGCAGGCAATAAGGGAAATCATAAGAGTTCTATAACTTTGAATTACGAAACAGTCATTGCGAGGAGTGCATCCGACGAAGCAATCTAGATAAATAAGCCAAAAATAAAGATTGCTTCGGATGCACTCGCAATGACAAACATAGGATTATTTTGGGTTTCATAATTCAAGGTCTATAAGGGTTCAATAGCTTCCTTTAGTCCGTCTATGGCTGCTTCAATTGTATCTTCATAAATGACAATTTTTTTGCAAAGTTTTTGTAGGGAATTAGAAATTTCGGCTGTGCTTTTATGAAAAGCAACAATAGGCAAGTGTTGCGCATTTGCCCAGCCGAGCTCTATACCTTGGCTAGTGGAAGGGAAAGATACTTCAGCAAAAACCATATCACATTCATGGTTTTCAAATAATGTTTTTGAATCATAAAGCGCGTCTGTTTGCTCATGCGGAAAAATAAACTCATGATGCGCCGTCATACTTGAGTGTTTGAGCGGTTCATAAAGCAAATTTTTAAAATCAAAATGGGTTGAGTGGCTTATATATATCTTCATAGGGTTTCTTGGTCTTTAACTTTTGCCCCCAGATGGGCATCTTCTGGCATGGGCATACAGAGTTAAGCTTAATTACGACTATTAATTTATTCAAGTTAATAATATTTATGCCAGAAGATGCCCATCAAAATACTAATTCAAATAATAATTATTGTTTTTCAAATAATCCTCCGGAAACGGATAGTTCAGCTTTTAAGGGCGGGTGGGAGTCATAGTTTTCCAATTTAACTTTGTCTGGAGTAAAATCATTTAAAGTTTTTATTTCATCACTTAAAATAATTTTTGGAAAAGGCTTGGGTTCGCGTTTTAATTGTTCTTTTACTGCCTCTGTATGGTTTTCATAAATATGAACATCGCCAAAGGTGTGAATAAATTCCCCGGGTTCTCTATTTAAGATTTTTGCAATTATTAAAGTCAAAAGTGCGTAAGAAGCAATATTAAACGGTACACCTAAAAAAATGTCAGCGCTTCTTTGGTAGAGTTGTAGGCAAACTTTTTGGTTTATTATGTTTACCTGATACATATTGTGGCAAATAGGGAAGCGGGAAGCGTCATCTCTGCTTGCCATTGTGTATAAGTATTCCGGGTTCCATGAATTTACAATTGCGTTATGAGCATTAGGGTCTTCGGTAAGTTCATTTATTACCCATTGTAGTTGGTCGATAGTCTGACCAGAGCGAGTGGGCCACCTGCGCCAAAGCTCCCCGTAAATTTTAGGCAATTCGCCCCATTTTTTGGCAAATTCAGCATCATCTGTAATTTTTTTAATAAATTCTTCTTTGCTTAAAGGCGGTATTGCGCCTTTTTTTACAGCCTCGTTGTAAATTTTTAGCGGGTAGTCGTCCCAAATGTGCACGCCATTGTCCACCAAATATTTTATATTGTTTTGGCCGGAAAAAAACCAATATAGTTCGTGCAAAACTCCTTTCCAATAAACTTTTTTTGTAGTTAGCAAGGGGAATTCGTCTTTTGAAAAATCAAAACGGATTTGTCTGCCAAAAACGCTAAAAGAAGCATCACCAGTACCGCGGTCTACTTTGCGGTCACCGTTTTCCAAAATATCTTTTAATAAGCTTAAGTATTGATGCTCTGGATGCATAAAGAAGTTAAAAAGTTATCAAGTTCATAAAGTTTTTAAAGTCAATCAATTGTAAATATTTTTTCAGTTCCGTAGTAGTCGCGCCAATTTTTATTGTAGAAGTCAAACATTTTTTGTAATCTGTCTTGTGGGAGTTCTTGAATATCTAACGCTAACATTGTTTCGCGAATAAATGCTTTAACTTCATCTGCTTTGCTTGCGTCATTAACCACCACTTCAAATTCTGCTAAATAACCATAGCCTGCATTTTTGTCTATACTTACAGACACATCTCGTTTACCGGAGTGGAATGTAAATTCCTCCCGTTCCCTGGACCATTTGGCTTGGTAGTCAAAACCTGCGGAGAGCACAAGTTCATCAAGTTTCTCAAGTGTAAAGTTATCAAGTTTTGACTCAAATTCTAAACGGGCAGTGCCGTTAGAGCTTGTTGTGTCATCTACAGTGGCTTTGACTACTAAGATGATTCTACCATCAGCTTCGCGTGTGCGCACGGAAAAATTCCCAGTACCAGTCGTTTCTGCTCCGGTACGGGACTTCGCCTTGGCTTTGTCCGCCAAGTCTTTTAATTTATTTTTTGATTCATCGTCTAATAAATTTTGGACTTTATCAAAAAGCGATGTTAAATCTCCTCCCATAAAATAGTGATTTAACTGTTTATGAGAGCCTAATTCTTTAAAATTCTCATCAGCAAGCTTCATTTTTTCTACTAAAGCATTGGCATTTTCTTTGGAACTTAAAAGCGATTTTATTTCAATTTCGTATGTATGCATATAAGGCGCAGATTAAGCACGGATGATAACGCGTGGAAGTTATTCGTCAATTGTTAATTGTTAAATGTTCTTTGAAGGTTTCATATCGCCTTCGGTAAAGCGAGAGCGGGCGTTAAGGAGCCAAGTAAAAGGGTCGGATTTATGAATAAGTGCAAAAAGCTTTTTTGCAGATTTTGTATTAAATTTTTTGTAAACTAATTTTCTTTGCGGTAACCAAACTCTTAAGGAAGCGTGGCCACGGGCGAGTTGTTCTTTAATTTCTAAGTCAACATCTAACCAATCTGCGTCTTTAACAATTTTAGATTCAATGGTTTTCCGGTCTTCGTATTCTTGCCAGAGTTCTAGCATTTCTTTTTCAAGGAGTGTGTCTTTAAGCATATCGTGCGCGCCTAGATGTTCGTTTCTTTTGGTGTATTGGCGAGAAATGGCGTGAGCGTCGCCAGTGCGACTTTCCGCTATATCGTGCACTAAAGCCATTTTAACAATTTTTCCACTGTCGCCTTTTTTTTCCATTTTTGCCAAAATCATCCCAAGCCAAGCAACACGAAAATGGTGTTCGGCTAAGTTTTCAAAATCAGCATTAAAAAACTGCTTCCAAGCCCTTGGAATAAACCTTAACGCGCCAAGTTCGTATAATAATTCTAAGTCTCTATTTTTCTTCATAAATTCATCATAACTGGATATTTATTGTTAGTCAATTTGATGTTATAATAGATCAAATAGGACTAATGAGGATATTAAGACATATGGATAAAGTAATTATTGGACTTGTGGGCGAAAAGCTTGCAGGCAAGGACACTGTAGCTGAATATTTGGTAAAAAATTATGGAGCTTTTCATATAAAGTTTAGCTATGTTTTGGACGAAATTTTGGATATTTTAGATTTGCCAAAAACTAGGAGGAATGAAATAGATTTAGGCTTGGGACTTAGGGATGTGTTTGGTCCGAGTGCGTTGTTTAAAGCATTAAAAAAACGAATTGAAACATCTATAGGATCTAAAATAGTTATTAATGGCATTCGTATGGACGAGTTTGACAGAATTGTAAAGGAATTAGGCGCAAAAACTATTTATATAACCGCACCAGTAGAAATTCGTTTTCAGAGATACTTACAAAGGCACGAAAAGGCAGATGACGGCAAAATGAGTTTTGAAGAATTTGCCAAGCAGGATAAAGAGGAGTTAACAGAAAAAGATATTCCGGAATTGGGCAAAAGAGCGGATTACAAAATAGAAAATACGGGGAGTTTGGAGGAGTTGATGGGGAAAGTGGAGAGATTAATGTCAAATTTCAAATAACAAATTTCAAATAAAATCTAAATATTAAATAAAAAAGCCAATTTTGGTATTTGTAATTTGATATTTGGAATTTAAACTATGGCTATATTAAAAAAATTATCTTTTGGAAAAAAACCAGTCAAAGCTTTTGGCAAACTTATTGTGCTAGACGGTATTGACGGAAGCGGGAAGTCTACGCAAAGGGATTTGCTCAAAAAAGAGTTGGAATTAAATGGTTTTAAAACCGAAATCATTCATTTTCCGCGCCATGGTCAACCAACAGCTTTTATGG
>JAKFWZ010000011.1 GCA_021731695.1 Candidatus Daviesbacteria bacterium
AAGTTTTATTTTTAGATGAACCAACAATAGGTCTTGATCCTTTAGCCCGAAAAAATCTCTGGGAGTATCTTAAAAAAATAATGAAAGAAGAAAAAACTACTGTTTTTTTAACTACTCACTATCTTGAAGAGGCTGATGAAACTGATCAGATTTGCATCATTAATCACGGAAAAATTGTAAAGGAAGGGACTCCCGAATATATAAAAAAAAGTTTAATTCAGGATTACTTAATTCTGGAACCTGAGAATCCGGAAAAACTAGAAGCGGAATTAATAAAGAAAAAGATAAAATATGACAATAACTCTGAATTTAAAGTTTTTGTAAAAACTAAAGATTTTCAAAAATTTATTAAAAGTTTAGATTCAAAAGTAATTAATATTTCAACCCACACACCTTCTTTAGAAGATGCATATCTTGAAATAATAGGTGAGAAGAAACAAGGATCCAAGATACAAGAAACAAACAATGACCAATTATCTAACATTCAAAACTAAAAATTTGTTATTTGGAATTTTGAATTTGTTTGTAACTTGTGTCTTGTTCCTTGGAAAACTTAAATTATGTTAGAGATCAATGCCATCTTAACTATTGCTCAAAGAGATTTTACAAAATTAATGCGTGATCGCCTGAGGTTGATTGTTTCTTTTATTTTTCCGGTTATTTTTATCGGAGCCCTCGGTACCAGCTTACAATCAAATTTAGGCTCAGTTTTGCAATATAATTTTTTAACCTTTACTTTTACCGGAGTTTTAGCGCAAACTCTTTTTCAGTCAACCGCCTCGGGAATTATTTCATTAATACAGGACAGAGAAACAGATTTTTCACAGGAAATGTTTGTCTCCCCTATTTCGAGGTATTCAATAATTATTGGTAAAATTCTCGGCGAATCGTTAGTAGCAATGGTTCAGGCATTCGGAGTTATATTATTTGGTCTTTTCTTAACACTTTTCTACACAATGGATTTAACTGCTATGCAGCTAGTCGTAGCTTTCCCCGCAGCCATTGCAGCGTGCTTACTTGGAGGAGCTTTCGGAGTTATGGTTATGGCGGCTTTAGGCAATCAGCGAAGCGCAAACCAGATTTTTCCATTTGTTATTTTTCCTCAATTCTTCTTAGCCGGTGTTTTTAATCCGATAAGGGAATTACCGCTTCCATTATTTATTCTTTCAAGAATGGCACCAATGACATACGCCGTAGATTTTTACCGCAGTCTTTATTATTGGGAATCCCCGTCATATTCGCATGTAGTTTTATATAGCCCGATTATCGATTTTACCGTTATTGCGATAATGTTTTTGGTAATGATTACCATTGGAACTTATTTGTTTGTTAAAAACGAAAGGAATAAGTAGACGAGTATTAAGAGTACCACATGTACCAAGAGCATTACGGGGGGTTCAAAAAAAGCTTGTGGTACTCGTGGTACTTTTGATACCTTTGATACTTTTATTGCGCAGCAAAATGCTTTAGCATTATTCTTTTAGTTCTGAGTAAACTACTAATCTGTCTGAATATAATTTAGACGATTTATCATAAGTTCCCTCACAAGTTATTAAATTTAATCTAGTTTTATCACTCGAAGCAAATACTTCTTGAAGCGGGAATGATGCGTAAGGATATGTTTGAACGCGGGTTACAACGTAGGTATATTTTTTACCATTTTCATCTTCCACTTCTATCTCATCACCCGCACTTATATCTTTTAAGTTATAAAAAACTTCAGGATCACCATTTTTATCATCTAAGTGACCAGCAATCACTGCGCTTCCCAATTCTCCGGGTTTTGCACCGAGTTCATACCAGCCGGCATTCCCCTTTTCTTTAGGAACATCCATAGCATTTTCGTCAGTTAAACCGACATTTTCGATTACTGCATCTACCGTTAGTTTAGGAATTACGAGCCTGACAGGTTCACCTATCTCAGGCTTCGGAAATGGATTAGTTATTATTACTTTTTCACTTGGCTCAGGATTTGCAGAAAGATTGCCGGCGCTGGTAAAATCAAATCCTCTATTAATACCAGTCCAACCGGCAATCGCTATAACTGCAACGAAAGCCAAAAATATCAGCTTCTTCATGTGTTTAAATTAGTTACCTCCCATACCTGTCGCCGGTGCTGAGCTTGGAACCACTGTTGGTGAAGCGCTTGGCGTAGGCGTTGCCGAAGGTGATGGAGAAGCTGTTTGAGCAAATGCAGCCCCTGCTGATAATGCTGCAAAAAGCGCTAATCCTGTTGTAGACATTGCTATTTTTTTAATCATTTATTTCACCTCCATTCGGATCTATTTCACTATGTCGAATTGATCTTTTTCACTTTAACCTCTGCAAATGAAAGCAAAATAATAGAAGCGTAAGTTTTATGTATGTTTACAAAAGCTTGCGGGCTTTGTTCTAAAGAATTAGATAAGCGGAACTGCTTCCAAATGTTACTATCCGAAGCAGTGAGCTCGCTTGCAGAAAATTGTCTAAATGACAATTTTTGACAAGGGCGGATTCGGTCGAGTTTTTCAGCTCAACAGGATATAATGATTCACATGGTCGCATTCGGTCACACTGCTGCAGGCACAATCGTAGGAGTTATTACTTATCAATATTTAGGCTCCGGTGATCTTACAACCGGTCTTTTAGCTGCAGGCATTACAGGTGTTGCTTCACACTACATTGGTGATTCAATGCCTCACGGTCACTTCTTCAAGAGTTCTGAATTTAGAGACAAGATTCTTTTAATCCTGGCTGTCGATGTTATTGTTCCGGTTATTTTTCTCTTAGGAACTGCGTTTTATACGCAAAAGTCATATATAGAAATTTTATATATAATATTTGGTATTAGTGGAGCACAGCTGCCTGATGTTTTAGATAGTCTTATCAAACTTGGTGTAATAAAAAGTAATAAGTTTTTTGATAACGAGATGAGATTTCATCATTGGACTCATTGGCACGGAACCGGAGATAAAGCTTTGATGTTTTCTTTTGGTGATATTTGGCAGATTTTGCTTTTTGTTTTAGCAGTTTTGGTTCTTATTAAATCATGAAAAAACTTTTAAACAAAAAATTTCTTTTGACCTTAGGCGTTATTTTCTTTTTTCTTTTTATTTTATATTCATATTTTGTTGCAAAGGAAGTTTTTACAATAATAGATTTTGACCTGACTGTTAAAATTCAGGACAAATTACCCTCAAGAGTCGATTACCCCTTTTCTTTTTTCTCTGTTTTAGGCTCAGCAGAAATTACAGGCATAATCTGGTTTTTTCTGTTAATAATTATGTGTGTTAAAAAATTCTGGAAGGTAGCTTTGGGATTATTCCTGCTTCCTTTGGCTTTGGCGATAGAAGTTTTCGGCAAACTCTTTGTTCATCATCCTTCCCCGCCTTACTTATTTTATAAAGGAGTCTTAGATGTTAATTTTCCGCTTCATTTTACCCATTCAGATTACTCATATCCTTCGGGTCACGAAACCAGGACTGCTTTTTTGGTGGTGTTTATTTCACTTTATATCTTTTACAGACTTAACAAAAAGCTGAATTTAGTGTTGCAACCAATTCTTTACGGAATCCTTGCAATAATGTCGGTTTCAAGAGTTTATTTAGGAGAACACTGGACTTCGGATGTAATAGGCGGATTTTTAATCGGAGTTTCTTTTGGAATTCTGGCAGGAATTTTAATTCCGGTTAAAAGTAGATCAGTTCTTAACGACTCTTGAGCTTTGTAAGTTTTGCTGTAACCAAGCATTAAAATTATCATTTATTTTTAATTGCTTTAATTGTTCTTTAACGTTCGCTTTAAGTTCAGCGGCTTCAGAGCTCTCAGGATTGCTCATCACATTTGTCGGAAGAGAATCTTTATTTTCATCAATATATTTTTGAACATCTTCGTCAGATATGTCTGTGTTTGCTCCGAATAATTTTTGTTTTAGAAGCTGAAGTTCAACTAATTTTCTGAAATCTTCTCTTGATAGTGCCTGAATTGTGAGAATTTGATCTAATTGTTCTTTGCCTCCCTGACTTTCTTCGATTTTTACAATTTCCGCTTCAACTTCAGCGTCTGATATAACTTGTTCTTGCTTTTTTCCTTCTGAAACCAATAACTTCTCAACAACTAATTCTTCTGTAGTTTTTCCCTGATCTCTTTTTTCGAGTAGAGAGTAAAGTTCGAATTTTGTGATTGGTTTATTATCAACCCATGCTACCACCCATAATCTTGAAGCTGCAAAAAAGATTCCAATTAAAACCAGGACGCCCAAAACAGCGTACATATAGCCTCTGGTAACTATTCTTATTTTAGGAGCTCTTGTGTCAGAATCTACTTCGGAAAAGTTTTCTTCTGATTTTTTACCTCTGTTGGAGGGGCGTGTTGTGGTTGTTTTTTTTGATACTGAAGCTTTAGATTCTACTGACTTCGATTTTCTCGGAGCAGATATTGCGAGCGATGTTCCCTTTACGGATTTTGTAGTATTCGTAGTTTTTTTCTTTGCGCCTACCATAAGATTCAGGCATAATAACATCAGATATCCTTTAGTGCAAGAGCTTTGTTGAGGGTTATCTAAAGCAGTTGGTACAAATTAACGGCAAATAGTTGTTAAATTAAATTATGTATCGACTAAATCAAATACCTTCTGAGGCACAAATCAAGAAACAGTTAAGGAGAATTGTTTTTGGTCAGAATCT
>JAKFWZ010000051.1 GCA_021731695.1 Candidatus Daviesbacteria bacterium
TTAGACCCAGCTTTTCTTTTTCAATCGCTGTTTGTAGCCGATACTGGTTAAATTTTTGAAAACCTAGAAAAATTGCTAAAAGCAAAAGAAGTATTATGGAAGTCCTGGAAGCCCAGTTAAATTTTTTCATATTGGTTTTCAAGGGTCATCCTTGCTTTTAGCAAAGATGACCCTTTAGTTTGACAATACATCTTAAGTCTTATGCGCAGACCATAAAAAGTCTTTTAATTTTTCCGGGTGTTTTAAATTATGCAAAACCAGCGGATGGGTTAGTGAAGCAATTTGAACAATTACATCTCCAATTTTAAATAAAGAACTTACCAAGCCTTTGGTTTCCGAACTAATATTATGTATCCTATTTAGTGGCGTTTCTTGTACTAATTTATGAACCAAACTCCTATAATTGACTGAAATGAGCCTCTTGTCCGTAATAATGTAAACATTTATTAGCCATAAAATGTATTTGTGCAATGCCCATAAAAAAACCAGGAGTGTCCAAAAAATTAATATTTTGTTAAAGCGGATATGTAAATCGTACTTAATTAAAAATGCCCAAGGAATATATATAAGCGCTAAAACTAAAAGTGTTGGTTTTATTAAAACAATTTCCGCTTGCCTTGTAATTTTAAGCAACTTTTCGTCCGGTTGTAAAACAAATTTAAACATTAGATAACAAGTCTATTTAAAAAATTGATGGTCCAATTGTTAAAAATAACATGGACAAAATCATAATTATTGCCAAACAAAACATTACTTTATTTATTACTTTACGATTTGTGAACATAGTAGCTTTTAATATTATTTATTTAAATTAATTCTCTACCGTTGATTAAAAGAAAAAGCCGTTTCAAGGATTTACCCCAAAACAGCATAGAAACAATAACATTAGTATCTACAACAATTTTTATATTGTTATTATTTTGCCAAAGCTTTTTTTACCGTTTGGGGAGAAATATTTTTTCCTAGTTTTTGTAATAAATTAATTTCCATAGCTGATAAAACATTGGGTGATGCGGATATTCTAGTAATAGTCGCAATATTGTCCGTGATGCGCAACAAAACACGCCTCCCTTTCCATGCTTTTGGCAAGGTGATTGTTTGATTTTCAATTTTTGTGATTGTTGCCGTTGTCATGTTTAAAGTATAACAGATCAAACAATATTAGCAAGCCTAAGAGTTATACAATGTAAAATGATACTGAACAGTACACTGGTTTCCAGTGTAAAATGATACTCAAGGGGTAAGCCGTTTTTAGCCCATCTACCCTTGAGTATCAATAGAGGAATCGCGATAATGGGTATCTATGACAATACTCATGAACGACTCTCATTTGGTTACTTTAGGGCAATTGGAGGAATTTTTAAAGGGTAATGACAATGTAGACTTTAAGCTCCTGGGCAGGAAAGGAAAATATCAGTTTATCAGCGAGACTATCTTGAGGTTTAAATACTTTAACTTAAACAAAAAAGACAAATCCCTAGTCAAGCAGTATTTAATTAAGCTAACAGGATTTTCCGATATTCAGGTTAAGCGATTAATCGCCAGACAACGAGATAAGGGAAAAATTGAAGCTCAATACAATTTAGAAAAGAAAAGGAAAAATGCCACTATCTACAATCCAAATGATATTTCTACCATAGCTGAAACCAGTAATGCCCATCAAGGTATATCAGGCCCTGCCTTAAAGCATATTTTTCAAAGAGGTTTTAAAAAGTTTAAGGACAGTAAATTCTTAAGATTGCAATTTATTTCTATTGCCCATATTTACAATTTAATGACTACCAGACAATACCGCTCGCTGACATTGCATTTAACCAAAACTGATCCGATAAAGAATAATATTGGTGAAAGGCGCAAACCCATTCCCTATGACAAACCCGGCTATTTAAGGGTAGATACAGCACATCAAGGAGATTTGGATAAACAAAAGGGAGTCTATCATATTAATCTGGTTGATGAGGTAACTCAGTATGAGATAGTGGGTTGTATAGAAGGAATTTCTGAATATTTTTTACAACCCCTGCTTGAACAAATATTGACTCAATTCCCTTTTGTAATTATTAATTTCCATTCGGACAACGGCTCAGAGTTTTTAAACCGCAAAGTAGAAGCATTGTTAAACAATATGTTAATTAAACAAACCAAGTCCAGAAGCCGTAAGTGTAATGACAATGCTTTGGTTGAAGGCAAGAATGCGGCGGTTATTAGGCGCTGGATGGGGCATAGCCATATTCCCAAAAAGTATGCTCCGGCCATGAATCAATTCTATCAAAATTACTTTAATGATTATTTAAACTTTCACAGACCCTGCGGTTTTGCCACAGTCATAACCGATAGACAAGGCAAACAGAAAAAAGTTTACAAACAGGAAAATTATATGCCTCCATACGAAAAACTAAAGACCTTGAAAAATTGGACGCAATATTTAACTCTAGGACGAACGAAAAAAAACTTGGACGAGATAGCATACCGGAGGAGTGATAACGAATTTGCCATATTGGTTCAGGAACAAAGAAGATTATTATTTCAAAGTTTTAAACATTAACTTCCTATTTTCGCCGACTACTATTTCAGTATCATTACTTGACTGGAAAAGACTGCCTAAGTCAAATAAATAACTGGCGCAACTATTTGGACAATTTTAATCGTTTTAAAAGAGAAATTGCGCCCATGGTCTTATTTGCGAGAATTAGACCACAGTACGCTATTTTCATTCTCTTTAATAATCCTATTTATAATTTTGTTTGATTGTTTCCATAGAAATGGGTTTTTTCGTCTTATTTTGCTATCGTATAGTAGAAATATCCAGCGGTGGATGTAATGATCGTTGGTACGCCTTAAAAAACCCGGGTCTTTTGGACCTTGGTAGTATTTGTAAATTTCCTTAGTCATATTTTGGTCATAATCGAAAAAACCGTTGAACTCAAAAGCCGGATCGCTTATGCTCATATCTCCAAAATCAATTATGCCAGAAATTGTGCTGTCAGGTTTCATAATTATGTGGTCGTGGCTTAAATCATAATGCCCTAACACGGGCTTTATATTAGGGCGAACTAGAGTAAATTCAGCCATAAATTTGCGAATAAAGTTAAGCTGATTTTGCGTAAGGTGCTTTGACATTTTCGGATAGTATTCACGCTTAAACCACCTTTTCCTTTTCGCTTGTTCTTTTTTGCCAAAGCCGTAATTTTTAAAGCCCAAAGCTCGCGCTCTGTTAATAGGAAAGTTGTGCAAGATGCTTAAAAATTTTGCAAGTTCGCGAATTATTTTTTGCTTTTTTTTGGCAGATAGCTTTTCGTAAATCTTTGACTCTAATTCCCTACCCTCAATAATATTATAGCCCCCATAGGTTTTGTCTTTGGAAATAAAAGTGTAATTAGGGACTTTTATATTACTTATTTTGCCAAATTTCTTTAAAAAATTCACCTCTCGAATGAAGTTAAGTTTATATAGTTTTGCCTTAGCAAACCTCACTATAAATTTGTTGTCCAATACCAAAACGTCGTGGTCAAAGCCTTTGGTGACCAATTCGGCTTTTTTAAATTTAAGCTCCGGATACTCTTTCTCAATTTTGGATACTAACCTTGCTTTTAAATTCATAAAAGAATTTAATTTAAGAATAAACTCATCCTTACAAACCCGAGAATGTTGGTTTGTTATTTTTGTGTGATTTGTTCAAAAGCTTTTACAACTTCTGATTGTGTAAAAGCTGAAGTGTCAATGATCGGAATGCCCAAATTCTGCGCTAGGTTGCGCAAAAATTTTAACCAGTTTTTCGTATCCTCACTGACGAGCCATGCTTGTTGCCGTTCATCAATAAGCCTTTTTATCATAATGTCTTGTTCGCAGTCAATTAAAATAATCTGGTAATTGGTAAACCCGTGTTTTTCAAACCCAGCTTTAATAAATTCCATATTTGACTGTCCGTCCATTACCACCAGTTTTTTGTCTTCGTATCCGGTTACCATTTTTTCTATCCACTCAAAGGTCTTTGCTTTTTGCCAATTTTCTCCTGAACCAAATTCTTTTACCATTTCTTCGTTAGAAGGCACCCCAATAGAATCAAACTTCAAAAAATCCCAAGCTTGTTTGCTTGAATATTTTTCTTTAAGATTTTGGAGCAAAGTAGTTTTCCCAACTCCCGATGCTCCTGTTAGCCAAATAATTTTCATTACTTGATTATATCAAAAAATCGGTCTTTTGCCGAAATTTGTGATAACAGAAATTATTTAGCTATTTCGAAAATCTTTTTGACTAGGCTTGTTCTTGCATAAAAAGCCCTACTTGTTGAACCATGTCCAGCGCCCTTTGTCCTCGCTTGGATCCACTTTCCGTCTGAGCCCGTTAGGCTCTTAAAACCCTTTGTGATTAGTTTATTTCTAATAAAATCGTAATCTGCTTTAATTTCTTTTATTAACTCATCCGTTTGAGCAAAATCAAGACTGGTAACCTGAATAAGATTGGCTTTTTCGTAATTTATTCCATTCCACATAACTACGCAAAAAATTATAGTTTTCAGCTTAGCCCAACAATGGCTTTCAAAAAAAGTATGCTTATTTAATTCCTCAGCATTTATCATTGTTATCGCCATGGTTTCCTTAGGAACTAATTTATCTTTGACAT
>JAKFWZ010000069.1 GCA_021731695.1 Candidatus Daviesbacteria bacterium
ACTCTTGCCGGAGCAGGGAGAGATATTTATTCAGGTCTGGATGATTATAAAAAATTCACCAAAGGAATTGAGGAAAGAACAAAACAAGTTCATAGTATGGCGGAATTTTTTAGAGGAAAAGATAAGGAAGGAACAGTGGAAATTTTTGGAAAAAAGGTCACATACGATCAGCTAAAAAAGATTTTATCAATTTCAGTAAAACCTCCAATTATCCATCCAGAGAATATTGTCCAGTTAATGACTTCTTTTGCAGATATGATGGAAGTGGAAGACAAGTTTGACAAACCGATTAATACAGCGCCAATGCTGGAGGAAACAGACCAAAAAATTGAAAAGCTTGTGGGACGCGAAGTACCACTTGCAAATTCGTTTGGTTACTCGCAGGTAAATCCTTTTACGGCATTAAGAGTTGGTGTAGAAAATGTTAGTAGTTTAGAGAAAAGTTTTCCGGGAATTAAGGATCAATTAGATAAATTTAAAGATAGGCAAAGTAAAGATATTCCTCCTAGTGAAATAGTGGACTCTTTGGATTTGCGAGGTAATGGTAATGTGGTTTTTGGCTTTCAAGCTTTTTATGAAGTCTATAATATTTACGGGCGAGATAAGCAAGGGTACTTGCATACTAACAGAAACGCTGATCCTCGGGTTTATAGCTTAGCAGTAGCAGGTTATAGCGGAAGTCCGTTAACACCAATGTCTGCTAAAGTTCAAGTAATGGCGCGTGAAATGGCTTTGACAAATGGTCATTTTGATGACTCTGATTTTAAACCTTTGGCTGTTGACGGATCTTTGGGTCAAAAGGCGGAAACTGCGGTTGGTCAAAATTTTAGTAATGATATTTCGCTAAAATTGAGAGGGTATAAGGACGCCAAGGGTTTACCTGCAAAATTAGCAACTTTAGAAGAGTGTTCTAAAGCAATGTTTGAAGAATGGAAAGTTGGGTTTAAAAAATTAATTGGAGAACAAAAAACAAATCCTAATCCCAGAGTGCTTGCTATGCTTGTGGAAGGAAGGTATTCGGCTGTAAGCGGAACAGAGGTTATGTTACAAAGATATACTAATGAGTATAAGGGTCCTGAAAGGTCAGCTAAAAAACACAAAATTAAGGAATTATTTGAAATACATGTTAGGGACAGAGATACACAAGAAGGAACGGATCAATTTATTGATTTGATAAAGGACAAAGTTAGATTTAATAAATTATTTCCTGAGTATGAACATAAAGAATTTTTAAGAGGAGTGGCAATAATGGTTGAACAAATGGCAAGTTTAGATGCCAGATACCGGGGAGTAATTCCTACTAATATAATTAAACATAAAATAGCGGATGATGTGAATATTATGGCAAGGGTTGTTTTGGGTCATAGGATAAAAGATCAATTCTCTAAAGAAGAAAGAATATTACCAACCCCGAGAACCAAAAAAAATCAAAAATCTGCGCTCTCAAAATCTACAAGACGAAAATTGTGGAAAAGTAACAAATGAGCTTGCACCTCCCGACTTCTGCAAACCTATTTTTTGACTTTAAAAATATCGGAATTTGTTATGAAATTTAAAGTTTTGGTGTATAATTGTGGTACTAACAGTGTGAGGTAGATATGTTTTACTTACGTACCACTAAAACTAAATCAGGAGCCACTGCTGTACAAATTGTCAGATATGAGAATAGGAAGAAGATCATCATTCAGCACATCGGGAGTGCTCATAATAAAGAAGAATTAACTAAACTGCTACAAGCTGGCAGTTTATGGGTGGAAAAGAAAGCGAAACAACCCCCACTGTTTAAACAAGAGTCCTCTTCCCAAGTTTTAACCTTAGATAAATGTAAATACTTAGGTTTCCGTTACTCCTTGCTATACGAAGTTTTGTCTAAACTGTTTGTTATTTTTAAGTATCACTTGCTTCATAATAAATTATTAACTGATCTGGTTATTGCTAGGATTGCCAGTCCCAGTTCTAAACTACAGGCATTAGAATTTTTAGAAAAATTTGTTGGAAGTAAATACAAAGAACGTGATCTATACCGGCAGATGTCCGCCTTTCATAATTTGCAATCAGTGGTAGAAAACAAAGTCTTAAAAGTAGCGAAAGATGAATTCAACTTTAATTTTACTTTAGTTTTTTATGATGTTACCACCTTGTACTTTGAAAGTTTTACAGCCGATGAGTTGCGTAAGCCTGGCTTTAGTAAAGATAATAAATCCCAGCAACCTCAAATTGTAATTGGTCTATTAGTTAATCAGCAAGGCTTTCCCATAGCTTACCATGTCTTTGAAGGTAATAAATTTGAAGGAAAGACCTTAATTCCGGTCATTTTAGACTTTAAGACCAAGCATGACATTAAAACCTTTACGGTAGTAGCAGATGCAGCCATGATCAGTTTTGATAACATTACGGCTTTAAAACAAAATGGTTTACAGTATATCGTTGCTGCTAGAACTGGTAGTCTCTCTCCCAAACTAATTACTGAAGTAAGTTTAGAACTAAACCAACAAGATAAAACAACTGTAAGAAAAAAGACTGCCTACGGGGATTTAATTTTAGAGTTTTCTGTCAAACGCTTTGCTAAAGACAAACGGGAAATGGAAAAACAAGTAGCAAGAGCGGAATATTATTTAGCGGATAAGTCTAAAATCAAAAAAGCAAAATTTATTAAAGCTGGTAAAAATACCAAATACGAATTAAACAATGTATTACTAGAAAAAACTGAACAGCTTTTAGGCATTAAAGGTTATTACACCAACCTTGAGCCAGAAGTTACTGACCGGATGATTATTGATCATTACCATAATCTTTGGCATGTAGAGCAGGCTTTCCGGATAGCTAAAAGTGACTTGCAGATGAGACCGATTTATCATTTTAAAGATACAACCATTAAAGCTCACATTTTAATCTGTTTTATGGCTTTAGCGGTATGTAAATACATGGAGCTGAAAACCGGCAAGTCTACAAAGCACATTGTTAATTTATTAAAGAGCGTGACTGATGCCAGACTGATTAACACTTTAAATAACCAAGAATTTACCTTACGGTCACCTATTGATGAGGAAACAAAGGGAATTTTACAGCAACTAGCCGCGTGGTACTAATTTGCAGAAGTCGGGTGGATGTTTCAAGGGTCATCCTTGTGTGGCACAAGGATGACCCTTGAAACTATTTAGCAGTTGTGGAAAACTCGGGTTTGCAAGTTTTTATTTAGTTATGTATAATCAATTTAGTTCTTCAAGCGTATGGTTAAACATCATAGATTTGCCTACCAAGCAATGAGCTTGAAACAATTTGTTAGTATTTAATCCTTAAATGTTCTAGAGCCATTTGAGGATAAAAAGCCCCGCCTACGGCGGGGGAACTGGGACGGAAACGTCTTGTTAAAGCGAGACCCCAGAGTTTAGTTATCATATTTTGTGATAATTATGCTCTGGGGTTTTGTTTTTTATAGATCCCAGATTAAAGATTAAGGTTATGGATTAAGGATTTAAGTTTGGCTTGAATCATTAATCATTAATCATTAATCTTAAATCAATATGTCAAATCAAGACTATTTAAAAAACGAACGGCTTCAAAAAATCCGCCATACCTTGGCGCATTTAACTGCGGCCGCGGTAAGGGAACTTTGGCCTGGGTCCCAAAATGCTATTGGGCCTGCAATTGATAATGGTTTTTATCAAGATTTTGAAATTGCCGGGGTTATTACGGAAAAAGATTTCCCAAAAATTGAAAAGAAAATTAGGCAGTTAATACCTAAATGGACGCATTTTGAAAAAAAAGAAGTCACAAAAGACGAAGCGCTCGCAGAATTTAAATGGAATAAATATAAAACTGAACTTATAGAAGAGTTTGCAGAAGAAGGGAAAAAGCTTACTTTTCATAATTCTCCGGGGTTTGTAGATTTGTGCAAGGGCGGGCATGTGGAAAACCCGAACCGCGAAGTTAAGCCCTATGCCTTTAAATTGGTAAAGATTGCCGGCGCTTACTGGAAGGGTGATGAAAAAAACAAAATGCTTACTCGCGTTTATGGTGTGGCTTTTGAAACTAAAGAAGAATTGGACGCGCATTTAAAAATGCTGGAGGAAGCGGAAAAACGAGACCATAAAATTTTAGGTCCAAAATTAGATTTGTTTGTTTTTTCCGATTTAGTTGGTTCGGGTTTGCCGTTGTGGACTCCT
>JAKFWZ010000003.1 GCA_021731695.1 Candidatus Daviesbacteria bacterium
TAGTAGTCTGGCTTTTAACCGCGCCTCTTGCGTCATCTGTTACATATCAAACACCTCATGCGCTCCGGGCTTTAAGCATGGTTGTCCCGCTAACTCTAATAATTGCCTACGGTTTTGTTAATCTTTTGCGTTTGATAAAAGCTAGAAAAACAAAAATTATTTTGGGAATTTTTCTTTTAATAATATCGGGGTTTGAATTTGGTAGATATTTAGAAAGCTATTATATTCATTATCCTAAAAGATATCCGCTGTCGTGGGAATATGGTTTTTCTGAAATGATTGAAAAATTAAACGAGCATGAAGATTCGGTTGATACTGTCGTGATTACTGACAGATATGATCAGCCCTATATTTTGACTTTGTTTTACAAAAAATATGATCCTGCAAAATATCAACCTCAGGCAATTTTATCAGAACGTGACAAATTTAATTATGGAACCGTTAGATCTTTTGACAAATATGAATTTCATCCAATTACGCTTAAAGAAATATTATCCAGACCAAATATACTATTTGTAGCAACTCCCGAGGAAGCGGCTTTAGGTGGCAATGTAATTGATACTGTATATTTTCCGAATGGAGAAAAAGCATTTGTATTCATAAAGTCATGATTTTTCATATAATGGTATTAAACTAAATTATGGCTAAAAAAATTTCAGCAGCAATCGCAACTTACAACGAAGAGGCAAATATTGGTGATTGTCTTAAATCAATTAAGAATATAGTTGATGAAATTGTAATAGTTGATGGTTCTTCGACAGATAAAACAGTTGAAATTGCAAAAGAGTTTGGGGCAAAAGTAATTATTACCGACAATCCTCCTAATTTTCATATTAATAAACAGAAAGCGTTTGACGAAGCAAAAAATGGCTGGATTTTGTATCTAGATGCTGATGAGCGAGTTTCGAAAGAATTAGGTCAGGAAATATTAAAAATTACTGAAATGGATAATAGTCAAATTGAAGAATATCAACAAACTTTAAAAAATAAAAAACTGTTTGATAGACATACAAAAATTTTAGAGGCAAGAGATGGTAATATTGGTGATGATAAAGGTGATTATGGCGCCTTTTTTGTACCGAGATCAAATTTCTTTTTAGGAAAATATATGAGATATGGAGGAGTTTATCCTGATGGAGTGATTAGATTTTTTAAAAAAGGTAAAGCTTATTTACCCGCAAAAGATGTTCACGAACAAATGGTTGTTCAAGGACGAGTCGGTTGGTTACAAAATGATCTGATTCATATTGACTCAAAAACTTTTAAAAGATATTTAGAGAGAAACAGTAGATATATTGATCTTCTCTCTGCTGAAATGGAAAAAAATAAACTGAAGAAGAATTTTTCTAATACAATGGGTTACATGATGATTAAACCCTTAAGCTGGTTTTTTACAACATTGATTTTTAATAAAGGAATTTTAGATGGTTTTCAAGGCATAATTTTCTCATTTTTTTCCGCATTAAGATTTCCACGGGCATACTTGCGCTACTTAAATAGAGAATGAAAGTTGCTTTAGATATTAGTCGAATGCATGATCTAAGCCTTGAAAGAGGCATCGGGGTATATGCAAAAAATTTATATCACGCACTAAAGCAGCATACAGACCTTGAGGTTGATTTAGTAAGAGAAAAGGTAAATTTGCAAAAATATGATTTGGTTCATCAACCATTTTTTGATTTCTATAGACGATCAATATTAACAAACTTACCTGTTCCGCTTATCGTTACAATTCATGACTTAATCCCCCTGATGTTTAAAGCGCATTATCCGTCAGGAATAAAAGGTAAAATAAATTGGCATTTTCAAAACTCAGGACTTAAAAAAACTAGCAAAATTATCTCGGTTTCGGAAATTGTTAAAAATGATATCGAAAGAATTCTCAAAATAAATTCTGAAAAAATTTCTGCAATTTATTCTGCTCCTTCAGAGGAATTTCAAAAAATTAATGATCAGGCAATTTTGTTTAAAACTATGGAGAAGTATAATTTGCCGGACAAATTCGTTTTATATATAGGAAATATTAATTGGAATAAAAATATTATAAGTACGACTCAGGCAGTTTTAGATTCCGGTCAAAAATTTGTAATTATTGGATCATCATTCTTGGATAAAGCTAGCTTAAATCATCCGGAAAAAAAGACATTTAAAAAATGGCTTGAAAAATATAATGGAAACAAGAATATTATACTAATGGGTTCTTTGTCGCAAAGTGATGTTATCAAGGTCATGAATCTGGCAAAATGTTTAGTTTTTGCTTCATATTATGAAGGGTTTGGTTTGCCAATTCTTGAAGCTCAAAGATGCGGATTACCAGTAATTACCTCGAATATTTCTGCGACTAAAGAGATATCTGGGAGCGGGGCTATTTTAATTAATCCTGAATCAATAGATGAAATTTCAGGAGCAATAAAAAGATTATTTATCAGCGATGATCTTAGAAAAGAGTTAATAAAGAAAGGATCTGAGAATGCTGAAAAATTTTCGTGGGTAAAAACAGCTAAAGAAACTGCAAAAATTTACAAAAATGCGCTTACTTAATTTAAAACTCAGTCCAAAAATCGTTTCAATAATTTGCCTTTTTATTATTTGGAAATTTGTCTTGTTTATTGTCAGTGTTGCATCTTATGAACTTTTACCACTGTATAGCACTCATCTTTTGGGTGGGGGATTTAACTATTACTTAACTAATTTTTATCTTTTACCATGGGCGAACTTTGATGGTGAGCATTTTATTGCTATTGCTCAATTTGGATATCAGCAATATACTCAAGCATTTTTCCCTTTTTATCCGCTGACTTTTACAGCGGCAAAAATAATTCCTGCAGATCCTTTACTAAGTCTTGCTATTGGGGGTCTGGTCATTAGTTCAATTAGCTTTCCGGCTGCACTTGTTTTTTTATACAAACTTTTACTTCTTGATTATACAGAAAATATTTCTTTAGGAGTTATATTTTTACTAATTATCTTTCCAACATCCTTTTATTTTAATGCTATCTATAGCGAGTCTTTATTTTTATTTTTAATAGTCAGTTCTTTTTATTTTTTCAGAACTAAGAAATATTTCCTGGCAGGGCTATTAGGTTTTTTTGCTTCTTTGACCAGAGTTTTTGGAGTGCTTTTATTTTTCAGTTATTTGCTTGAAATGTATCAATACAAGATACCATTAAAAAAAGTACTATGGATTTTCTTAATCCCATTGGGATTGTTAACTTATATGTTTTATCTATATTTTTCAGTCGGAGATTTCCTGGCCTTTTATACACTCCAACTTATTGTCGGAGAACAACATCAAAAGGGAATAGTTTTAACGCCACAAGTTATTTATAGATATATACGAATTTTTCTTACAAGTCCCTGGAGTCAGACTTTTTCAACTACTGTTTTAGAATTTGTAACAGGAATTTTATTTTTTGTTCTTCCGCTAATTGGTATTTTTAAAAAAATTAGATATTCATACCTCTTTTTTGCATTCTTCGGATATTTTCTAACGACAGTTCAGGGAAGTTTTTCTTCACTTCCAAGGTATGTTCTGGTATTATTTCCAAGTTTTATAATTTTAGCGTTAATGATAAAAACTTTACCGAAACCAATTATCTATATACTTGCAATCGCAAGCTTTATTTTGCTTGTGATTGAAACTGCTTTTTTTGTGAGAGGTTACTGGGTGGCTTAAGATGAAAATAGCCTTGGTTTTACCTGTTTACAATGAAGGAAAAATGTTAGTTGGTGTTTTGAATTCATTAAAAAGAACAAATTTTCCGGTTTTTATTGTAAATGACGGTTCAACAGACGATACGTTGAAAATTGCCAACAAATTTTCATCATATTCTAAGTTTTATATACTCTCTCATAAAATAAATCTCGGAAAAGGTGCTGCATTAAAAACGGGTTATGAAGCAGCTTTTAAAAACAAATTTGACGCAGTAATCTTCATGGATTCAGATGGACAGCATAAAGTATCAGATCTTAAAAAATTTGCTGAAAAATTGGAAAAAGAAAAGTACGATGTAGTACTTGGTTCAAGAAATTTAACTCATGGTGTTCCATTGATTCGTTTCTTAGGAAATAAAATTGCATCCGTACTAATCTCTGTATTGTTTGGTAT
>JAKFWZ010000028.1 GCA_021731695.1 Candidatus Daviesbacteria bacterium
ACTTCTCTCACTATCTAATTCTCTACTATCGCTGATTTGCTGATTGCTGATTGCTGATTGGCAGGCTACTGACTGCTGACTACTTATTAGCTGATTATATTTCTCAATACTTAATACAACCGCAGCAGGGCTTTCATCCATATTCAAAATCATCCCGCCTTGTCGTTCATTTACTTCATTTATAAGTTGTTGTAAATAATTTTGATCCATAAAATGGCAACAAGTAGTAAGTAGTAAGTAGTAAGTATTCTATCAATTAAAATAAAACAGCCCGTGTTAATTTACTTAACCTTTGGCTGTATTTTGGTGTCTGTCTTGATTTGTCTAAATCATAATCCAAAAATAAAAAAGAAGCAAATTTAGTGAATTTGCGAGCGGAGCGGATGGTTTCTTAGTCCCATCCGCCCGCCACGACGAGACATCAGATCCCAGGCGAGAGAGCCAAGAGACAAGCTAGGACTGCGTCTTGGCGGTCCAGCTTATCCCAGCACTCTCTCCACTCTGGTGTTTCCGTGAGCGGCCAGTACAGTCGCCCCAATTGGCTCGGGTTGAAGGACTCGACCCTTGCGGCCGCCCAGTTGGCGGCCTGACGAGAACAGAATCCCCAGTCGCCATCGCTGATTAACCCGAACCCGCCGTATTTTCTTGCTCCAACGGCAATTAGAGCCACCTGAACCAGCACGTAGCTGATGTGTACCATACTCCTACAAGATAGACCGGCCTTCCGGTCTTCTGGCTACGGATTATTGACCCGCAATCAGAAAACAAGAAAGAATATTAAATTTTGTCATTCCGGAATCTTGAGTGCCCCCGAAAGATATCCGGAATCTATGTTTTAAGTAAAAGGGAATCTGGATCCCGCATCAAAGTGCGGGATGACAAGACAACAACTCCGATTATACCACCCCGCCTCGGATGCACTCGGCTCCCCTCCTATTTTAGGAGGGGAGAAAACAGAGCTATCTTTTTATCCAAAAGCGGGGTTTCGTTAGAAACCCCGCTTTTTTTCAGCGTCCATTCAGCGTACAAATCAGCGTCCATTCAGCGGTTTTAATCTGTGTCATCTGCGCTTATCAGTGTATCTGTGATCATTACTCCCAAATTAACTCTAAAACTTTTTTTCTATTTCTTACTATTGCCATACCACTTACCATCAAAAGTCCAAAGATAGATGCAAGTGTAGCAGAGGCACCACCGGTTTTAGGAGCAACAAATGCGCCTAAGACTTGAGGGGTATTTATTCTTACGCTTATGGTGTTGCCATAAACATTGGTCATTGTGTAAGACAAATTAGCAGCTAAAGAGAATTTAATTCTTACTTTAAAGCTCTTGCTAACAGAACCACCGGCTGGAATTGTTATACCAGGGTAAGACAAAACATTTCCGGACAATATGCCCCCGCCATTGTCTACCAAATCTGCGTAAGGCAAAACTTGGCTTAAGTCATCGGTAATTACAAAGCTGTTTGCCGGAGTATTACCGCTGTTAGTAACAGTCAAAGTGTAAGTAATGTAGTCTTCTTTAGAAGCCACCACGCTTGTAGCGTCAGTGTTCTTAGTTTCATTTACAGCTTTTTTGCTGTAAACCAAACTCACGCTTCCACCTTGAACTTGACCGCCTTGGACAAACACCCAAGCATCATCCTGAACTTGGTTAGCGCTGTCGCCGGAAGCTCTGGCTGTATTTTGAATGCTCTGGGTAGAATTAGAATTAACTCTAGCCTGAAACACCACGCGCTTTTGCTGACCGCTTAAAATACTGCCTAAGTTAATACTGTTAATGTTGTCGCCAAAGTAGCTGTTATCTATCCTAACACTGCCGGAAACTAAAGACATATTTCCATTCCAGCTATCAGTAAGTAAAACATTGTTTATTACTTGATTGCCGGTATTCCGAACAACAATTTCAAATTCAACTGTGTCGTTATTGTTTACAGACACGCTGTCTTGAAACGCTCCGCTGTTATTACTCCTTACTAATTTAGTAATAGCTAACTGGCGGAAATCATTGCCTGTAACAGTCCCGCCGGCTTGGTTAATGTAAACCAAGTTAGTGTTGTTGCAGGAATTATTTACACAATTCTGGTTAGAATTGGTTACAGTATTGTTGTTGCCATTTATGTTGGTGTTATTATTCTGGTTGGAACTATTGGTAGAATTGTTATTAGTTCCGGTGTTGGTATTAGTATTGTTGTTGCAAGAACTGTCGCTGTTATTGCAGTTGCCACTAGTGACAATTGTTTTTATCACATTTACCAAAGCAATAGCGCGTTCAGAAGAAGCATTGGTTGCGCTAACAGTTGCGGTATTCCTTACTTCGCCTTCTTCAATGCTCACATTAGCATTGTAAGTAATTACCACATTTTCCCCGGCTACTAAATTGCCCAAATTCAAACCTGTTTGCAAGCTGCCGGAATAAGTTTTGCTAACAGTTAAGTTATTTGCGGAATTGATAATTATGCTGGAGTCGCTAAGCACTACACTGTTTGCAGTTGCATTTCCGGCATTTTTAATGGTAATACGGTACTGCACACTGTCATTCTTTTTAGCATTTATACTAGAAGCAAAACCAGTCGTGGCAGAAGGGCCTAAGTTTTTAACTTCTTTAGTAATGGTTAAAGCTGGCTGACCAACTACAACTGGCACTACAGTAATATTGGCTCTGTCATTTTTGCTTTGAGCATTGTCTGCAGTTGCTTTTGCTAAATTGGTTAAAGTGCCGCTATTTACATTTACAGTTGCGCGGTAGGTAATTGTAATACCTGTTTGAGTTATGGTATCAAATACCAATCCGCCGGTTGTAAGCCCGGAAGCTGTTGTAAGGCCGTCTACTTTCAAAGAACCGTTTTCGTAAATTAAGCCAAACGGCATTTCGTCTGTTACTCTAACATTCTTTAAATTCGTAGATGTTAAAGCTCTAACAAAAATTTTGTATTCAACTTTGTCGTTTTGCTTGGCGCTTACTGTGTGACTAAAGTCCGTACTGTCTGTAATATTTCGGACAGTTTTTACCAATTCCATTTCCGCGCTTGGCGCAGGAGGTTCTTTTACTTTTATAGAACAACTTTCGGTTTCATTTCCGTTTTGCACAAACACGGTTTTAAATCCGGCAGATGCAAACTTGGTGCTGAAATTCGTTCCGTTTCCGGAAAGAGGATTTCCGCCCAAAGCCTGCCAATTATAAGTTGTCGTAGAACCGCCAGTTGCTTTAAAATTGGCTGTTTGGTTAATATCAACTTCAGGAGTTAAAGTGGTACAAACTAGCTTTTCACTTTGTGGCTGGCTAACTTGCACATAACAATTTTGAGTTTGATTACCGCTAGTTACAGAAACCACCTTGGAACCGGCATCGCCGTAGCGAGTGCTAAATTGACTTCCATTTCCAGAAGTTTGGTTTCCACCGTTGGCAACCCAAGTGTAAGAACCTGTACCGCCGTTTGCAGTAAAGTTCACAGTTTGGTTAATATTTGCAGTTTGCTGAATTGGAGAACAAGTTAACTGTGGAGGAGGAATTTCTTTACAAACCACAGTGGCATTAGCTTGAGCATAAGCCTTAGCTTCTGCTTGAGCATAAGCTTTTTCGTACGCTAACCTTTCAGCCTCGCCTCTGGTAGAGGCTGTGGCCGTGGCTGTAGCGCTGGCAGTGGCCGATGCGCTGGCTTTTGTGCCGTCCGGGCAGCTTGCATACGCTGTGGCGCTGGCTGTTGCTGTGGCTGTAGCAGTTACTTCTGCAGGGGGTATGATTGGTTTTTCTTTAACAGTAAGGACATCACTATTTAAAGAACAGTTGGTTGCGCCATTTGGAGCTGTCCAGCCGAAACCTGAAATGTTAGATGTGCCGCTAGACAAACCTTTTACAGAATTTCCTCTAGCGCCATCTACCAAGCTTGCAACATAAGAATTTGAAGAAGAAAAACTTCCAT
>JAKFWZ010000077.1 GCA_021731695.1 Candidatus Daviesbacteria bacterium
ATGGTTTGGGTTCAATTGCGGGCGCGCTTTTGGTGGTATTAATTTTATTATTTTCCAGTAAATATTTTCCAGAGGGTTCAATTTTAAGGCGTCTTACTGACTTTGGCGATTCCAACACTCGCGCTCGTATTTTGCAGTGGGAGTCGGGTCTGAAAGGTTTTACCAAAAATCCGCTACTCGGTGTGGGCCCGGAAAATTATTATGTAATTGGCAACGAACATTTTAATCCTGCCATTTACCAGTACGACCGCAGTTGGTTTGACAAGCCCCACAACTATCCGCTGGAAGTTTTGCTAACTACAGGAAGTTTAGGATTTTTAGCATATTTTGGAATAATATTTTTATCTATTTATAGTTTGTGGCTGGCTTTAAAAAAGCAAATACTTTCTAACTTGGAATTTGTTATTCTACTTGGCGGAATTGTGGCTTATCAAATCCAAAATTTGTTTGTGTTTGACACAGTAAGCGCTAGTATGGCATTTTTTGTGTTTTTGGCATTTAGTAGTTTTTTGTGGCAGGCATCAAGGTCAGAAACTAATAAAGATGAGGGGAGGGTTAAATTTACGGAAATTTCCGAAGGGTATAAATATTTTTGTATAGCCTTGGCTATTCTGTGCTTGTATGTATGGTATTTGACTAATTATTTGCCGGGCAGAGCAATGGCAAAGTTAAACACCGCAGTATCCACTGGCACGCACGACCCTCTGGTTGCTAAAAAAGCTTTCGGTGAAGCTATGGATGCGGATATGAATTTAGACTTAAGTGAAACAGCGAGTAAATACGAAGAGTTTGCAAGTGATTTTTCTTTGTTGTATCAAGATAAAAAAGACAAGCCTTTGGTTATAGATGCGGTAACAGGCGCAGAGTTAGCGCTTGAAAAGGCAATTGCCAAAACCTCAAACGATCCGATTTTGTGGTTTAAGTTAACCAATATGAAATCTACTATAAAACATTTAACCGATGCCCCGTATACTGTGGATATTGAAGAAACAGCCAGAAGGGGAGTATCTTTTGCGCCAAACAGGGTGGAGCCAAGGTATTATGTGGTGCAGGCTTTGCAGGTGAAAAAAGATTTTCCAGCAGCAGTATTAGAGCAGTATGAAGTTATTAAAATAGATTACAACAACCCATTTAATTTTTGGCGCTTGGCGTTAATTTATAGGGAAAGTAATGAGTTAGATAAAGCTTATAATTTGGCAAAATTTGCGCGTAGGAACGGGTATGAGTTTAGAAATTTGGCAGAAGCCCAGTGGCTGGCTCGGTATTATTCGGATTTGAATCAATTTGAGGAATTAGAAAAAATTTATTTGGAAATAATTAAAAATGGTCTTGGCAATTTTCAAACTTACGCAAACTTAGCCACAGTCTATGCTCAAATGGGAAATGTGGAAAAAGCTCGCGCCATGGCGTTAAAAGTAATTGAACTAAACCCGGAATCCAAACCCAGCGTAGACGCGTTTTTGAAAAAACTAGACAGCGGAGAGAGTTTTTAGCTTCCCCCCTCTTTTCCAAAGAGGGGGTTGGGGGAGTTGGTTTTTCTCCCTTTCTTTTCCTCCCCCTTGCCTGCCCGAAATGCTTCTTGTAACGAAGCAGGAGGGTGGGGAGGGTATGGTCTGTTCCGTATCAGAGCCGATAAACATCGGAGTGACTAATATTGGGGGGTTGTCTTTTCTCCCCTCCTGCCAAGGAGGGGTCTCCGAAGAACATCGGAGGGGGTGGTATTTGTCTAAATCTGTGCATAACTTTCCCCTAAACTAATTTTCTCCCAATATTTATTACACTTTCCTTAAAATTGACAAAAGGTGAACGGGAGTATACTATGAAAAGACGAATAAACAAAAATAAATCAAATATGAACCCATTAAATCAAATTTTAGATACAAAAACTAAGATTTCTTTTAAAACAAGTTTTTTAAATCCTAGTGAAATTGTCATAAATACGAAAGTAAAAAAAGGACTTGTTTTTCCAGATAATTTTGTAAATAGAGTAGTATGTGGCGATGCCTTGGGCGTTATGAAGCAAATACCAGATGGTTCGGTTCATCTGGTTGTCACTTCGCCTCCATATAACCTAAGAAATTCAACCGGAAATGGTATGAAAGACGGTCGTGGGGGGAAATGGGCAAATGCAGCCCTTCAAAATGGCTACTCACACCATAACGATTGTATGCCACACGAGGAGTATGTAAAATGGCAAAGAGATTGTCTTACAGAGATGTTAAGAATTATTTCTGAAGACGGAGCTATTTTTTATAATCATAAGTGGCGTGTGCAGGCTGGTTTATTACAAGACCGCCAAGATATAGTAAGTGGTTTCCCTGTTCGCCAAATTATTATTTGGAAGCGGAAAGGTGGTCTTAATTTCAACTCGGGGTATTTTTTGCCAACTTACGAAGTAATTTATTTAATAGCTAAGCCGAAATTCAAACTTGCTTCTAAGGCAAATGCGCACGGTGATGTTTGGGATTTTACGCAAGAAATGAATAATGAACATCCCGCCGCTTTTCCTGTTAGTTTAATTGATCGTATTATTTCTTCTACGGAATCAAAAATTATATTAGATCCTTTTATGGGTTCGGGTACAACTGCAATTTCGGCAATAAATTTTAATAGAGATTTTATCGGAATTGATATTTCTCCAGAATATTGTGAAATGGCACGAAAGAGAGTAAAACAACATCAATCAAAAATTAAACTTTGGTAATATTTTTATGATTAAAAAACCAATTATTTATACAAAATTATCACTCATTGCAAAATTAAAAGAAATTTCAGCAATGGGATTTATTCCGAATGCTAGGAAAGGTAATGTAGGAGGCATTGGTAATACGCTAGAAGACTTGCTTGGGATTAAAGAAAATAATTTACCAATACCAAATGCTGCCGAATGGGAATTAAAGACACAACGAATTAATACTTCTTCGCTTATTACTTTATTTCATACTGAACCTTCACCCAGAGGTGTCCGGTTTGTACCTCAAATTTTATGTCCTTTCTATGGGTGGAAACATCAAGAAGCTGGTACAAAATATCCAATAGGGGAGATGAGTTTTAGGCAAACAATTCCTGGAAAGTTTGGTACTGATAGGGGGTTTAAAGTTTTAATAGACCGTAAAGAACGAAAAGTGCTAATTTCATTTGACAGTAATTGTGTAAGCAGTAGACATAAGGAATGGTTGGTGTTAGTAAAAAAACGCATTGGTTTAGGTGAACTAAACCCACAACCTTATTGGGGTTTTGACGATTTAGAACACAAGGCAGGAACAAAATTACTCAATACTTTTTATGTTCAAGCAGAAGTAAAGAAGGAACGCAAAAGAGAATATTATCATTATACTAAAGTGATGATGCTACAAAAATTTAATTTTGAAGGATTTTTGCAGCAATTGGATGAAGGTAATATCCTTCCTGATTTTGATGCTCGCACCGGTCATAATCATGGCACAAAATTTCGAATGCGACCAAATTGTTTGCCGTTATTGTATAAAAAAGTAATAAAAATAATTTAAAATTTTTTTATGTTAAATTCCAAATACATTTTTATTTCTCTAAAAGAACGGAATGGCGAATATGAATATACGCATCGGATTGTTGATAAACTGCTAAACAGCGAGAAGACAACAGTAAAAAAGTTTTTAGAAGGGCTTTTAAAGGGTTTTTATGGTGGAAAACCAGAAAAGGAAAGGGGTGGGTATAGTTTTTTCGGCGGAGAAATTTTTGTAAAAGTAGATTTGTGGCGTTTTATTAGCCCAAAAGACTTTAATATTTTAAGTCAGTATTTATAAAAATTAACGAAACAAATATGACAAAGAAACAAAAAATTTGGTCAGGGGTGTTTTTGGCTATGTTTATTATTCCGGAGGTACTATGGAGTCC
>JAKFWZ010000094.1 GCA_021731695.1 Candidatus Daviesbacteria bacterium
CCAGTGACAAGTTGCCTGGTGTAGTGAGTGAATTCTGCTTCAGATTTTCACATCCTGAAATGTTCGAAAATCCCCACTACTACTTGCTAATCACATTGCATCTTGTACCAACTCGTTAATATTACCCTAAACGGCTGCTAAAATCCCCTCACGTTTAAAGACACCAGAAGCTTCATTTTCTTCTGGTTCGGGTTGTTGCGATTTAGCCTTTTCTTCAGCTGCTTTTAATCTAGCTTGATAAACTTTCGACCAGTCAGCCCACCTTTGTTCTATCTTGTATCTCTCCTCTTTTAGATTCCAGACGACTTCCGGTCTTGCAGGGCCTTCTCGTCCTTGGATTTTTACGCGTTTTCCATACACGGCCTCTGCTTCTGCTTGATTTAATTTGTATGGTGCTGCTGGTTCTCCAAAAGATCTTTCCCGTCTCATTATTTTTTCCCTCCTCCTGTCAAATTTTTAGGGCCGTCTGGGGTGTAAACTCTTTGATAGGAAGTGTAGTTTCCCAGTAATGTTGTTTTTTCAAAAACCATGGCTCTCGCTCTTCTCGGATTAAAACCAAGTTTTTTTGAAACCTCATTTCTTTCCTTTCTGTCTAAAGGGCCATTTAGAAAAACTCTGAACATAACTTCCCCCCGTTTAAAAAATGCCGCTTCCAGGCCATTCTGCCCATAATCATAAACACGGCTTCGTTGCCCGTAATTCCAATTATCAGCACTGTGAACATCGACAGAAACTATACCTTTGGGATAGCTAGTCATTATTTCAACTGCATTCCTAACCCGCTGCCTCAGTTTCTGAGGTAGTTCTCTCATATCGGGACCATCATAATGAGAGCCCCGTATATTTTGTGCTAATTCTTTAAGTGCAATTGCCATAATTTTTCTCCAAAAAAAAGCCCCCTTTGCAGGAGGCCTACTTTCTTCCTTTTAAAGATTTCTTTAAAAGGCGCCTCCATTTCGTGACACAATAATCACGACCTCAACAATGTTGAGTTGAAGAAGGCTATTAAGATTTAAAGATTTGTTTGTCATTTTTTGAGCAACTTATGTAGAATATAGCAACAATTAAAAAATGTCAAACTATAAAGTGACAAGCTGAAACAGTATGAATGAAAATATCTATTTACTTTTAAATAAGCCAAAAGGATTTATAACAACGACTTCTGACGAACATGGAAGGCCTACTGTTATGGATCTTTTAAAGTCCGAAGAAAAAATATTTCCCGTTGGGAGACTGGATGAAAATACATCCGGGCTTTTGATATTAACGAGTGACGGAGAATTTTCTAATTTTCTCACTCACCCGAGTAATCATATTTCAAAAACATATCGTTTAGAAATCCGTGGATTTTTACCAAAACCAGTTATTAAAAAATTTGAAAAAGGATTGCAGTTAAATGATGGAATGACGCCTCCGCGATCTCGCTTCGCGATGACAAAACCGGCAATCGTTAAACTGATTGAAAGAAGCTGGAACAGCGAAATATTTGAACTGACTATTTTTGAAGGAAGAAATAGACAAATCAGAAGAATGTGCGGGGCAGTCGGTTTGGAACTATTAAATTTAGAAAGGGTAGCGATAGGAAATTTAAGAGATGAAAAGTTAAGGGTTGGGAAATATAGAAGACTAACTGATGTAGAAATTGCTGGTTTAAAAAGCCTTGTCATTTCTGAGTAATTTATTGCGAGCTTTGAACGCAGCTGCTACAAAACCTGAGCGAGACTATCAGGGGATTTCGGTTTTTTGTGATTAGCAAAAAAGCCGAAGGGGTAAGGTTCCCCGATCAGTCGAGCGAATGGTTTTAGCAAGACCGTTCACGCGAGCAGAGTTTTGCAACTTTTGCGGTCAAAAGTTGAAAGAAAAATAAGCAAAGCTTGCGGTTTCACCTAAAGCAAAGCTTGCGGTTTCACCTAAAGCAAAGCTTGCGGTTTCACCTAAAGCAAAGCTTGCGGTTTCGTCTAGCGCGGAAATTCTGTTCGCTGCATCCACCTCTCCTTGATCCTCTCCTCAAAGGAGAGGAAATCTAATTAATTCCTTCTCCCTAAGGGAGAAGGTCAGGAAGAGGGGTACGGCAGCTGCCTTCATGCTCGCGTATAAAAAACAGAATTTTAATGTTAAAATAGTGAGCTATATGTCAAAGATTATATATTTCAACGGAAAGTTTGTTGATGAAAAAGAAGCGGTTGTTCCTGTGACAACTCATGCGCTTCATTACGGAACCGGATGCTACGAAGGAATCCGGGCTTATTATGACGCAGGCTCTAACTCTTTACTCGGATTTAGAATCGAAGACCATTTCAAAAGATTTGAAAATTCCTGCAAAGTTATGCATATAAAACTTCCTTACTCTGCAAAAAAATTAACAGAAATTACTTTAGAACTTTTGAAAAAAAACTTTGCAGAAACTGATGTTTACATTAGACCGTTGGCTTTTAAATCCGATCCCGCTATTGGTAATTTCGACTTGTCTAAGTTAAAAGATTCGCTGGCAATTTATTGCATACCTTTAGGGCGGCACTACGAGGAAGGAAAGGGATTGTCTGCGAAAATTTCAAGTTGGATCCGCGTTTCAGATAATATGATTCCACCTAAAGCGAAAATAACCGGTTCGTATGCAAATTCATGTTTAGCAAAAACTGAAGCTTCGCTCGGAGGATATGATGAGGCGATATTTTTTACTAAAGACGGATTTGTTTCGGAAGGGAGTACTGATAATATTTTTATTGTTAAAAAAGGAAAAATTTATACTCCATCTGCAAGTAACGATATCTTAGTTGGTGTAACCCGTAATACAATAGTTCAGCTTTGCGGCGATTTAAAAATTAATGTTATGGAAAAAAATATTTCTATAAGAGACTTGATGGAAGCGGATGAAGTTTTCTTCACAGGAACAGGAGCTGAAATTGCAGGGGTCACTAAAATTGATGGTAAAAATATAGGTAATGGCAGCATGGGAGAAATAACAGAAAAAATTAAAAAAGCTTATTTTGAATTAGTTCACGGAAAAAATCCAAAATATTCTAAATGGATCTCAAAAGTTTCCGGTTAGTTTAAAAATTGTCTTAGCTTCTTTGAAAACTCAGGGTTCTGAAAATTTTCTTTCACAAAATCGGAAACATATGATTTTTCTTTAAGCTGTTCAAAGGGTAAGGTTTTGGGGATGAATCCTAATTTATATAATTCCTGTGCCGAATATCCTGGGAAAATTAATGATAAATTAAATGGAATAGCGTTAGCTTTTACTTTATTCGCAGCTTTCGCAAGTTCATTTGTACAGTTGCTTAAAAGAGTGTTATAAAACCTGGGTTGAGTTTCTATCTTTTGGGATGTTTCCGCTAACTGCAAAAATAATTTCTTTGCTCCCTGATTTGAAATATTTAAAGGATACATATAGAGATCATTTTCTTCGATCAAAACTCTTCTGGTTGCAGCATCAGTTTCTGTACTCCAGATATACTGTAACTCATATTGATTGAATAATCCGATAAAAGGGTCAAACCCTTCCCCTTTCTCACGCCTGGCTTCCACTGAAATTGCAACAGGATCCGCGTCAGAAAAATCAAAAATAAAATATGTATGGGCGATTCCGTCAAATTTATCAAAGGGTTCTACTAAAAACCAAACTTTTGAAATTTTGTTTATATCAAAAGTTTTCTCAATATAATCTTTAGAAATAATTTTTCCCGGTTCAATTTTAAAATCTCTGATTCCTCTAATAGTTGTCAAATCACCGGATATTGAAATCTGAGGTAATAGTTCGGTCCCATATTCCCAAATTCTGTTGTGACTTGGTTTAAGTATGACAAAGAAATAAGTGAATAAAGAAATGAAAATTAAAATTACAAATAAAAGGAAA
>JAKFWZ010000087.1 GCA_021731695.1 Candidatus Daviesbacteria bacterium
CATACTTCATACTTCATACTTCATACTTCATACTTCATACTTCATACTTCATACTTCATACTTCATACTTCATACTTCATACTTCATACTTCATACTTCATACTTCATACGCTTTTCCTAATTATTACTTCTGCAAATAGGGTCTCTTGTTCTGCGCTAAAGATTTTTTGTTTAATTAATTCTAAAAGAGCCAGAAAAGTTAAAATAATTTCGTCTTTGTTTTTTGCGTGTTTAATAAGGTCGCTTAATTTAGTTTCTACTTGCAGAGCGAGGCTTTTTTGCAAATGACTAATTTTTTCTTGAATGGATATTGCTTCCTTTATTTTGGCTTTTGGCAAGTTATCTAGTTCTTTTAGCCCGGAAAGTATTTTTAATATTGCGTTGTGAAGGCTTTTGGTGGAAACTGTTGGGTCGGGAAAAAAGTTAATTTTTTCTTCAAAAGTCAACACTCTGCCCCAGCTTTGCCTTTGTTTGTTGTCTAATTGTTTTAAATATTTGGCAACTTCCTTAAACTGTTTGTAAAGTAATAATTTAGTTTCCAAATCTACTCCAATTTCTTCTTCTTCAGGTTCTATTTCCAAACTAGGCAAAATGGCTTTTGACTTTATTACAAGCAATTTGGCAGCAATGGCTAAATAGTCAGCAAGTGTTGTGGGGTCTAAGTTCTCCAGCTGTTTTATATATTGCAAAAACTGCTCGGTGACATCTGCCAAGGCGATTGTAGTAATATCCAGCTGGCGTTGTTCAATAAGCGAAAGCAGTAAATCAAGTGGTCCTTCGAATTGTGCGGTTTTTGTTTGAAGCATGAAGGGGCAGATAAACACAGATTAATTACGGATTAACACGGAATTGGGGTAGGAGGGGGTTATACAGGTTCCTCCCCTTAAGATACCTGTCCGCCTCTGGAGGAAGGGGGAGATAGAGGGGGTTATGGCATTAGTTCCCTCCCCTTAAAATAAGGGGAGGTTAGGAGGGGTTATGATTGATTCTAAGATATTTTTTTGTCTTGTCATCCCGCACTTTGATGCGGGATCCAGATTATTAGATTAATTCCGCATATAAGTCTTTCCATTCGGGGTTTTGTTTATTGATCAGATCAATCTTTTTTTGTCTAGATCCAGCTTTGATTTGTTTTTCCCTTAAAATTGCTGATTCTATATTGTCAGTTGCCTCATAAAATAATAGCTTATTGACATTGTATTTTGCAGTAAAGCCATGTGTTGTTTTATTTTTATGTTCATAGATTCTACGAATCAAATCATTAGTTACTCCGGTATATAATACCGTATTTGTGAAATTGGTTAGTATGTAAACATAGTATTGTCTAAGCATAGAATGATTGCTTCGGATGCACTCGCAATGACATCGGCGGTGTTTGTCATTGCGAGCCCGATGACTTTGAGGGTGTGGCAATCTAATAAGCTGTATTTTTAAGCAGAATACTCATACGGAATGACAAAACCGGGGGCATTTTAAGGGAGGGACTAATTTATCAACCGCCTACATATACTTTATTTTTTTATGGGATTAAGCTCTCCTTGTATTTTTTGAAAAAGCTCCTTTTATAGGCAAGACAAGTTTTTCAAAATCTTTCATTGCAAGTTCTACGCTATGTTTATAACTTCCCGCAGAGGCAATAAGTTTTTTGCTTTTTGCTAGGGTTTTATCTAATAGCGTTTTTAAATCATACTGAATGCCAAATGGGTGCAAAAGTCCGACTTTTGTTTTTAGGTGCTCGGTAATATCTTTTTCATTGGCAATAGATATTTTCTTGGCTTTTAAAGCTTTTTTTATGCCGGCTAGGTCTAAATATTTGCCAGCCGGAAGGACTATTAAAACAAAATAGTCTGTCATTGCGAACGAGCTCTTGGGCGAGTGTGGCAACCTGTTTTTGGATTGCTTCGTCGCTTCGCTCCTCGCAATGACCGGCTGGGTGCCGGTCACCTTAACCAAAACCACCTTGGCAATTTCCTTAAGTTTCTTTTTGGTTGTGGTGCTTACATCATGCGCAGTATAAACCACTTTGTGCTCAATTAAATTATACTTGACCTTTGCTTGGTCAAGAAGTTTGGTTAGTTTATTTGAGAAGCTGATGAGGTTAGGTTTTTTTGATTTAAGTGTTTTTTTCTTTGGCATATTATTTTCTTATTTCCCCCGACTTTTTTTGTAAATGTAATTCTGAAAATTTTTCAGGAAAATTATTTTTCCAAAATTCAATCAATTTTTCGCTAATGTGAAAGTAAAAATTTGTTCCATCCCGTGGACACACTAATATTCCAACTGCAACTGCCTCATCTTGGAAGCTTACGGGGCCATTACTATCTATTCCTACAGCATGTTTGCCAAAATCCTCTCTTTTATTAACTTTCCAATCACATTCGGGACAACACCATCCTTTTGAGTATGGAATAGATTGATCCCATTTTTTACCCCATTGAATACCCATAAAATTATTTTTTTGGTAAATTTAATTTAATATGCAATTCTTTAAGTTGTTTTTCGGTTACAGATGAAGGGGCGGACATCATTACATCTTCCGCGCTTCCGTTTTTGGGGAAGGTAATTACTTCGCGAATGTTTGGTTCGTTTTCTAGGAGCATAAGTAGTCTATCTATTCCCGGGGCAAAGCCTCCGTGCGGGGGAGCGCCGAATTCAAACGCTCTTATCATCGCTCCAAATTTTTCATCTACCACTTCTTTGCTATAACCCACCAACTCAAAAGCTTTATACATTATTTCTGGATTATAATTGCGAATGGCGCCACTTGAAAGTTCAAGCCCGTTGGCAATAATGTCGTATTGGTAGGCTTTTATTGTAAGCGGGTCATTATTATTTAGCGCATCCATTCCACCCTGTGGCATACTAAACGGATTGTGCATAAAATCCAATTTGCCTTCTTTGCTAAGTTCGTACATTGGAAAGTCAGTAATCCAAGCCCAAGCCATAACAGAAGGGTCTTTTAACCCAAAAACATCGCCCAGGTGGTGGCGGAGTTTGCCTAAAACTTTGTTTACAACTTCGCGGGTGTCTGCGCCAAAAAAGATTATGTCACCGGGTTCGGCTTTGGTTTTAGTGAGTATGGATGATATTTCGGATTCAGATAAAAATTTTAATATTGGTGATCGTAGGTTTTCCACGCCCACAGTAGGGAACGGTTTTAAACCGTTCCCTACATCAGCAGATACATTTTCATAAACTATATAAGCCAAACCCCCAGCGCCTTCTTTTTTTACCATTTCAGTAAGTTCGTCTATTTGGGACCTTGTTAGCCTTGCTCCATTTTTACAGCAGATAGCTTTTACGCATCCGCCTCCGCCGGCTGGCGGATTGATTGCTTTACTGAATACTGTGAACTGTGTGCCGGATAGCTCTTTTGTAAGTTCCACAAGCTTTATTTCAAATCTTAAGTCCGGTCTATCGCTTCCGTATTCTTCCATAGCAGTAAGGTAGGGGATGCGGGGAAAAGGTTTTTGCAAGCACTTTTTTCCTGCCCACTTTTCAGTAAGTTCAATAAACAGAGGCTCTAGTTCTTGAAATACGGTTTCATCTTTGTCTGCAAAAGCAATTTCCAAATCTAATTGATAAAACTCGCCCGGGCTTCTGTCTGCCCTTGGGTCTTCGTCTCTAAAACACGGCGCAATTTGAAAATATTTTGGCACCCCGCCCACCATCAATAACTGTTTAAACTGCTGGGGGGCTTGGGGTAGGGCGTAAAATTTTCCAGGGTGTAGACGAGAGGGGACTAAAAAGTCGCGCGCGCCTTCTGGGGAGGAAGATGTAAGTATGGGAGTTGTTATTTCTATAAATCCTTGCCCGTCCA
>JAKFWZ010000091.1 GCA_021731695.1 Candidatus Daviesbacteria bacterium
GCGCGCAATCAAATCATCCTACAGTATTTGTTGCAAATGGGACGGAGTATATGAGAATTTTAGCAGCAGGCAATGTGGGAATTGGCACAACAACCCCTGCCACAAAACTTTCTGTTGTTGGCACTGCCGGAGCAAACGCGATTTTAGATATTGCATCTTCTACCGGAACAAGTGTGTTAAGAATTACTCCAGCGGGGAATGTGGGGATTGGAACAACAGGGGCAGATGCTCTTTTGCATGTTGGTAGCGCAACGACTAAAGTAGTCACAGGCAACACATATAATGGGAATGGGGGTTGGACCAGCAATAGACCAGCGACAATATGGGTTGACGGAACTACAAGAGGTAGCATACAGGTTGTTCCAACCACTGGGCAGTTTGTAATAGGAACAGAGACAGATAATTATTTGCAATTTGATACAAATGGAAGCGCTAAAATGGTTATACTTTCAGGTGGAAATGTTGGCATCGGGACGACGGGGCCTACTGACCCTTTGGATGTTGTAACAACCACTAATGATAAAGGTATCGCACTTCATAATGGAACTACAAATCTATTGTTTAGATTGGCACGAAATGGAAGTGCTGATAGTATGTTTTTGAATATGTACAGTGGTGGTGCTGTTACTAATCAAATATCGTCAAATGGGAATAGTTATTTTAATGCCGGCAACGTCGGGATCGGGACGACGACCGTGGGTAGTAAATTGGTTGTGAGCGATGGAACGAACGGTATAAGCTTTAATCCTGGTGCGTCACATGGGATAGGGTTTAACAGAGACGCTACAAGTGGTACAATTTTCAACTCTGGTCAATTTGCTTATCAACTTTCTCATACGCCGAGTGCGGTTTCTGGTTCGGATTATTTGGCTTGGCAGATTTATAACGGCGCAGGTTCAAATATAACGACAAGTGCATTGGTATTAAATAGTAACGGCAACGTCGGCATCGGGACGACGGGACCTGGGTATAAGTTAGATGTTCAAGGCGGTTTTGTTCGCACGACTTACAATACGACGTCTATTCCTGCCAGCGATAACGCAAGTGGTGGGTTAGTAGTCGGGTGGAATAGGGGTAATGGCAGTGCGGAAGTCAATTTGTATAACATTTATGAGAACGCTGGCACGGCATTTCAGTTTTCACAAAAGACTGGAGCATCAACTTATACGGATTTGGTCACAATAAAAGGAAGCGGCAACGTCGGGATTGGGACGACAACTCCTGGAGCGAAGTTAGATGTTACCGGAGGTTCTGTTAATGTAAATAGCGGGGATTGGGAGGGAGTAAACTTAACAGCTCAGGCATCTGGGTATCATCAATCTTTTACTATGAATCACCCGGAAGGGTCTCCTTTACAGATTTTTACTGCTTATACCGGAGGACAAGCAGACACACAAATATATTCCGGTGGCAACGGTACTTTGCGTTTATCTAATAACCGCTTGGGTATTAATGTTGGAGTTATTGGTAGCACTACTCTCCCGATTTTTTCAGTGGCAAATAGCTTGCATAATGCAAATATTACCGCTGCTGCGCCGACTGCCCAGTTTACTCAAACAGCAAGTATGACCGGAGATATTCTTCAAGCTCTTTCTAGTAGTATAATGCGTTTCAATGTAACTGCTGGTGGAAATGTTGGGATTGGCACAAGCTCCCCAATAGCTAAACTAGATGTTTATGGAAATTTAAATGTTGCAACAGGTTCTACTCCTACTTTGTTTGTAAACACTGCTACGGGAAGGGTTGGGGTTGGCAAAGCATCGCCAAGCGTATTATTGGATGTTGGTACTGGAGCTATTCAATTAGAAAATGGTCAGTATTTTCAATCTTCATCTCCTGGCGACACATCACAATCAATTCAACTCAATGACTCTGGTGGGCAGATGATATTTCGTTCTCTTTCAGCTGGTTTTCAATTTAGGGCTTCAGGTGCAGGGACAAATGATTTGGTGATTAAAGCGACGGGAAACATTGGAATTGGCACAACAACTCCCATAGCGAAATTATCCTTGCAAGGGACTGCTGGGGCGAATGATTTGTTTGATGTTGCTAGTAGCACAGGAACAAGTGTTCTTAGAATTACCCCTGCTGGGAATGTTGGGATTGGGACGACGGGACCTGGGGCTGCTCTGGAAGTATATCGGACATACCCTAATTATCCGGCTTTAAGATTAACGGCTTCGGACGCGGATGTGAACGCTACAAGTCATCAGTTAACATTTTGGAATAAACAGACTTCATACGAACAGGCAAGCATAAGGGTTTATACAGGCGTCAACCGTGGAGACGCCGGTAACTTGTTGTTCTTTACTCATCCTGATAGCACAGCGTCTTCCACGGAACGAATGAGAATTGATATGAACGGCAATGTTGGAATTGGGACGACAAATCCATCCTCGCCCCTTACAATTTCAAAAGCTGTTTCCTCAAGTTATGGGACAGGGGCAACGGTAATTGATTTTAAGACATATGTTTCGGGTTATGATACAGATACGGTTAAATCAGCAATTGTGTCTGGAGTGTCAAGTCAAGAAAATCTTCAAACAACAAAAGGTTATTTAGCTTTTCTTACTTCTTCAGAGGCCGGTGTTCAAAATCTAACGGAAAAGCTGAGAATAGAAAGCGACGGCAACATCGGGATTGGGACTACGAGTCCGCAGGCAACTTTGCAAATTGGTACGCAGTTTGGAACCCTACCATCAGCTACAAAATTTTCTATTAACGGAAGTGCTGGTTCTGGAGCACAAGCATTTAGGATTGCTGGTACTGACGGGAATATGAATTATAGCGGTTATATTAATGCCAAATATTTAGGTGGTGGTACTGCAGGATTAACGCTTGGAACTAGGGATGTGGCAGTTGATGCGGACATAATGACATTAAGGGGCGGCAATGTGGGCATAGGCACAACTACCCCAACTCTTGGGCCTTTGGTTATGTCTAGCGGGGCTTATGTTACTTCTGGCGGGACTTGGACAAATGCTTCGGACAGGAATATAAAAGAGAACTTTGCTTCTGTGACACCATCAACAATACTGGAAAAAATATTAAACCTGCCTATTTCCAAGTGGAACTATAAGCTGGAAGATGCTTCTATTACCCATATTGGACCTTTTGCTCAAGATTTTTATTCTGCTTTTGGTTTAGGCGGTAGCAATACCTCTATTTCCACCATAGACCCAAGCGGTATAGCTTTGGTGGGTATTCAGGCTTTAAATGAAAGAATTAACAGCCTGCAAAATAATAGCGGGAATTTGCAAAATTCAGGGAATGATTTGACTGCTACTACTGCCATTGTTATTAAAAACCATTTGTATTTGTCCGGGGACAGTGTGGGGCAGGCAAAGGTTTTGGTAGGGGCAACTAAAGTTAGGGTAAATTTTGAAAAAGAATATGAGTTTCAGCCAATAGTGGTAATTTCGCCAATGGGGCTATATCCGGGACTAACTGCTGGCGTAACAGAAGTTGATGCTGCCGGGTTTACCATATCTGTTGGTATATTTGTAGCCGGTTCTTCAAATCTCCAACCTCCAACTTCCGACATCCAATTTTCCTGGCACGCCTTTGCTTCCGAAGGCGCGAAGTTAACTGTGAGTGATGGCGAAATTTTGGATATAGACTTGGTCATACCTCTTCCGGTGCAGTTCTCTCCTCCTGGAACAGGAGGAGTACCCGCCGATTTGGCGGGGGAGGTGGTAGAAGATAATTCTGATGCATCTTCAGAAACTGAAAATACCACCCCCACGCTTAGCGTGGGTGAAGACCCGCTTAGCGGGTCCCCGTCCGCTAACGCGTCCACCCCTCCTATTCTAGGAGGG
>JAKFWZ010000060.1 GCA_021731695.1 Candidatus Daviesbacteria bacterium
GAGACAGGGCATTGCATACGGGGTTGGAGTATTCCTGGAACATATAACAAAATAATTTTAGTAAACTCGCTACAAATGTAGCGAGTTTACTAAAATATTTTATTTAAAAATTCTCCGATGTCTATCGGAGAATTTTTTATGGTGGGCAGGGAGGGATTCGAACCCCCGTAGACCTGAAGGTCGGCGCGTCTACAGCGCGCTGTAATTGACCGCTCTACCACCTGCCCGTATATTTAAATTTTAAAATTCCTTCTAACTCTTACTAATACTTTTTTAAAGCTAGTGAGGGATAATTTTCCAAGTCTTTTTCGAATTAGCCGACTATCTAATGTAACAATTTTCCCGAGCTTTATTATAGAGGACTTTGGTAATCCGCATTGTTTTAACTCTTTCGTAGTAAATAAATATTCCCATTCTGATACTTTCTCCGGAATTTGAGAAGTAATAGCAATTGCAATAATATCAGAGTGAGCAATATTAAATTGTTCCGAAGAAACTATTAAGCAAGGTCTCTGCTTTTGCGCAGTTAAATCTGTAAAAGGAAATGGGACCAAAATTATTTCTCCGGGTTTATAATTTATCGTAAATGGCATCTTGGGAATTATCCCAAAAGTCAAAAGACTTTTGTGAGGCTTTTAGTAATGTTAAATCAGACCAACTGATTTTTAAAATCTTGGGTAAATTAGCCAAAAAATCCCTTTGCTCTTTTGGATGAGCTTTAGATAAAACCTTTTCCAATTGTTTAATAGATGTTTGCATAAAAGAATTATAATATTTTTTTTGTCTTTGGTCAATCTTCTTCCCCCCTCTTAAGATACCTGTCCGCCTTTGATGGAAGAGGGGGTAGGCTCGTTGGGCGAAGTCCCAAAGCCTTCCGTGACGAAGTTGGAGGGGTGATATTTCATCTGTGTCATCTGTGCTTATCAGTGTATCTGTGATCGTCCCCTTGACTCTCTCTCTTGCTTTACCATTCCTCTTTGAAGGAGGACAGAATGGCTGTTACAGCAAAAAAACAAACTGTTCACTTAAGAAACGACGGGGGGGTGAAATCACGGTTGCCTTACGCTGATATCATCTCCCAGAGTTTAGGAATATCGTTTGCCAGCAGTCTTGTAGCTTGAGCCATGTTGGTGTATTTAAACTTTCTAAAAAGATTTATGACAATGTTCTTTAATAATGAGTTATTCTCAGGAGCATTACCGGTTCTAATCTTAGAAGCATCTTCTTTAAAGGTTCCATCTTTAGTGTAGTGTAAAGAATTTTCTATTGCCCAGTGACCTCTGATTCCGGTATTAAATTCAGCAGCCGGAGTAGTGTCAGACAAGCTAGAAATAAAGTAAGCTGTTTCTTCACTAATTTGTTCTTTAAACACCACATAACGGCATACTTCCACAAAACATTTAAGTCCTGTCCAGTCCGGATTAATGCCAGTTAGATTATTATACACTTTTACTATTCTAGTTTCCTGTCTTCCTCTGTTCTTTTCATTCGTGATATCTTCACTTACAGATTTTGCGCTCTGCGCATTTTTTTTAACTGCTCGTGTAGTGTTTTTTGATTATCTTTAACTCCTATTACGTAATCATTTTTTGATAAAACTATAGTATTCACAGTATCTTTCTGAGCATGCAGAGCATCGGCGGTAATAATTAATCCTTTAAGACCAAGTTGTTAAATTAGCTCTGCCACTAAAGGTATTTCATTGGTTTTGTTTTTTACCTTTCCTTGGGTTATTACTTGTTTGCTTTTAGATGAAAATAGACTTACTAAATTGGTAAATGTTTGCATGGGAGTTCCGGAGTTTGCTAAGGTTCCGGCAATGGCTTTTCCGTCCATAGATGCCCACTCTTTTTCTTTTATGGGGACTACTGTTTTAGTCCACTCAAAGAAAACTTTAGTAAATTTATCATAATCCAAATTCTGCATGACTCTGGCAATGGTTTGGTAGGAAGGTAGCTTATTATTTTTAGGTTTAAGGGTTTTAATTAAAGCTAATTTATTCTTTTTTACAAAATCAGCTGTTGGTCTTTGTCCAATATATCCGCTCATGATGGACATAATAACAATTAATAAAATATGAGTAAGATTATGCATTTTTCCTTGACCCCGACGAAAATCTGTCATTTGGTTAAGGAATTCTGGGAGTATTTTAGGTAGTTTTTGCTTCTTTGCTTTTTTATTTTGCTTTTTCATTTGATTTTTAGTCAAACCTTAATGTTTACAAGAATATTATATCATTTTTGCTGTTAAAGAGCTATGTAGCGTGGGGCAGCCGTGGGGGTGAAATGCCCCTACTGCCACCAAGGAAACCGCCCAGGGTCGGTTGGCGACCATCGGTGCGACAATCCCAAATGCAACCGCATTTTTACTGTTGGAGAAACCACGGGTAGCAAGTGGCGTTATCCACATCCAACTGGGTGACCCAACCACCGGTGCGCTTAGAGTTAACGGGACGGCTTTCCGCCGGACCGCAAAACAAAGAGCGCGCCGGTGTTGCTCTTTTTTATTCCCAATTAAATTTCATAAAATTTAAATTAGTCAAATACTACAATAATACATATTATTGTAGTATTTGTTTAGAATTTTTTTCTTGAAATCAAAGTCACAAAAAACAAAGATGACCCTTGTGCGGCACAAGGGTCATCTTTGTTTTACTACCTACTAAATGCTAATTGCTAACCGCTATTTTATGTCCCTTCTGTCCACGAAGCCAAATACTTTTTTTGCGCAGGGGTTAAAATATCAATCTTTACTCCCATAGATGCAAGTTTAAGCATAGAAACTTTTTCATCTATTTCTTTTGGCACTTCTAATACTTTATTTTCCAAAGTTTTATAATTTTTTGAAAGCCACTCTGCGGTTAAGGCTTGGTCTGCAAAAGACATATCCATAACTGCAGAAGGATGCCCCTCGGCAGCCGCCAAATTCATAAGCCTGCCTTCAGCTATTAAATAGAGTTTCTTGCCGTCCTTCATAGTAAATTCTTCAAGATTCTCTCTTACTGACTTGCTGACTGCTGACAAGCTGACAAGCTGTCCAACATTTATTTCCACATTAAAATGTCCGCTGTTGCCTAAAATTGCTCCGTCCTTCATTAGCTTAAAATGCTCGCGAGTAATAACATCTTTATTGCCAGTGGCTGTTAAAAACACATCACCAATTTTACTTGCTCGAGCCATTGGCATAACTTCAAACCCATCCATACTGGCCTGAAGGGCGGGAAGCGGATCTATTTCTGTGATGATAACGCGCGCGCCCATACCCTTAGCGCGTAAGGCCATTCCTTTTCCGCAATATCCATAGCCTGCAACCACGACGATTTTACCCGAGAGCAAAACATTGGTAGCGCGCAAAAGTCCGTCCATAGTGGACTGGCCAGTACCATAATAATTGTCAAACATATGCTTGGTTGGCGTGTCATTTATTGCCACAACCGGAAACCTTAACTTGCCGGCCTTTGCCATTGCCTTTAGCCGAATTACGCCTGTTGTAGTTTCTTCTTGCGCGGATTTTATTTTTTTCATTAATGCTTTGCGTGGCCCGTGCAGTAGAGAAATTAAGTCTGCACCATCATCAATAACAAAATCCGGCTCCATGTCTAAAACTTTATTTAAACACCAATAATATTTTTCGCTATTCACTCCGCGCCAAGCAAAAACATTTATCCCAGCTTCAGCCAAAGCGCTTGCTGTGTCGTCTTGAGTGGAAAGGGGATTTGACCCTGCTAAACCCACGGTTGCTCCACCGGCTTTTAAAGCCTTCATTAACACAGCAGTTTCTTTAGTAACATGCAAACAGCAGACAATAG
>JAKFWZ010000039.1 GCA_021731695.1 Candidatus Daviesbacteria bacterium
GACTACCTTTGCCACTCTAAATTTACTGCGGTTGTCGTCTCCCTTCCAAGATGCGGAAAGCGATTGCAACACCAGCTTGAAATCGCTAGTGTAGCTTAAGGTGTTTTGATAAACTTGTGTGCCGTCCGCATACATGGTAATTTGGCTACCCGCTTTTACTATTTTAAATTGCACCCAGCGGTTCATGTAGCTACTATTTGAGCCAATAATTTTTTCTTGGGCGCCAACGCCAACATAGAAGTACGGGGCGTCGGTGGTGTTTAAATACATCCATGCTTGGCTGTTTCTTGGTGTGGCGTCTTCTCCCAAGTAGCAGGCCGTTACTCCTTTGCCGTCAAAGAAAAATTCGCAAGTTGTTTCAAAATCTCCGCTGAATTTTGTTTTAGAAGCAATATCAACTCTGCTGTCCCCATATTTTGCCGAGAATAATCTCAAACCATCAGCCGTTGGAGTTACTAGATTGTTTCCATAATTGGCAATTTGGTCAAAGTCTTTTGTCCAAATGTAGTCGGCATTTTTTAAGTTCGGGTCAAATAAGCTACTTGAACTGGAAGTGGTAGGTGCTTGGGCAGATGAATTTACTAGAGTCGTAGCATTCGGCGCGACTTTTGCAATTCTAAATTTAGTTCTGTTGTCATCGCCTTTCCATGGAGCAGATAAAGATTGGAGGACAAAGCTTAATTCGCCTGTGTAATTGGTTGTATTTTCATATACCAATTGATTATCGGCATAGTATTTCATTTTGTCTCCGCTTTTAACGAATTTTAATTGTACCCAACGGTTAAGGTAGTTGTTGCTAGAACCAAGATTTTTTTCGACACCTTCAAATTCAATCGAAAAATTAGGCGCATCAGCTGTATTGACAATAAAAGAATATTTACTATTTCTGGGTTTTATAGCTTCACCCAAATAGCAGGCCATGGCGCCCTTGCCGTCAAAGAAAAATTCGCAAGTTGCTTCAAAATCTCCGCTGAATTTTGTTTTAGAAGCAATATCAACTCTTCCCCCAGATCTGGCTGCAAAAAGGCGGAGACCTTCTGCTGTGCTAGTAATTGAATTGTTATCGTAGTCAGCAATTTTATTAAAGTCTTGGGTCCAGTCGTAGGTGGCAGATTGCAGGTTTGGGTTAAAGATTTGGCTTGTGACCGGAGTTGAGCTTGCAGGGGTAGTGGTAGCAGTTGGCGCAGGGGCGGGAATGGGGGTATTTACTGAAATATCATAAAAGCCTTTGTCCGAAATTGTTTGTTTTCTGGTGAGCCTATACAGCGCATTGCTATCGTAAGTATTGAGTGTGGTTAAGCCGTTAGGAAAAATTATTTTGTCCGGTTGGTTTACGGGGTTATAGGTAATTTGATTAACTGTGGGTGAAAATACGGTTTGATTGGGTTCTTTTTCGTTAATGCCAACGAGCAGTCCGGGTGCACTAAATTGATATTTAACTTGACTGCCGTCAGGCTGGGTAGTTAAGGTTACCTGTCCGGAAAGGTTGTAATCATAAGTTGTGGTAAAACTTTGCGCAACCCCAGAGGTTTTGGGATTTTGAATTATTGTTTGTTGCTGGATCAACCCTAACGGATTGTAAACTAAATTTTTAATTAGTGATGCCTTGGTGCTGGTGCCGGTAAGGGTTTGCTCTAAGCAAAGTTTGCCAATGCCGTTTTGGCAAGTATCATAAGCAAAAGTTGTAATTTGAGATCGATTGGCATTGAGCGTATCCGGAAGAGTTTGAGTAAGTGGGCGGTTCAGGCTGTCGTAAGTGTAAGTAATATTTTCTCCTTTGGGGCTTGTGGATTTGGTAATGTTGCCATTGTTATCATATTGGTACAGCCACGCGCCTGCGTTTTTTCCTGGTTGGTGGGGAAGTTCATTGGTTAATTGTCTGCCTAGCGCGTCATAGCTAAAATTACGTAAATTGCCTTCGGCATCTGTAATTGCAAGCAATCTTCCTAAGTTATCATAAGTAGATTGAGTTAGATAATTTGAACTTTGATTTTTTTCCGTAACTTTCACAATGCGACCAAAGCCGTCATTTTCAGTAATTTTTTGTCGTCCCAAAGCATCGGTACCAATAGTGGTCCATAGTTGATAAGTAGTGTTGTTGGTGCCGACCGCGTTAGTTTGGCTAATGACTCGGTTTAAAGTATCGTAAGCAAATGTGCTAAATAAAGCAGTATTGTTACTTGGCGTGGTGCGAATGGAGTTGCTATCAAAATAGGGCAAAGATTGTTTGTTTATTCTCCCTAACGGGTCGTAAATTGTATCGTTTGTAATATATTTTCCATTATCGCCCAAAGTTTTTGTTTGTACTATACGACCAAGTCCGTCAAAGTAGCTGTAATTGTCTTTTACTATCCCGGTATCTATTGTGTCAGTTTGTTTAACACTGAAGTTGCTTGCTGAGTCAGAATAAACAAAAAAAGAGGCTAAAAATTCCTCACCGGTTTGAGGGTTGGGTTTGTACACGCCAATGGTGCGACCAAAACCATCAAATATGGTGCGGTTGGTTAAATTGTTGGGATCTGTAATTTTATTAACTTTACCTTGGGCTAAGTCGTAGCCAAAGCTTGTTTTTTGGTTTAAAGCATTGGTTTGACTTATTGGGTATAAATTATTGGCATCATAAGTAAAAGTTGTTATGTGCCCTTTAGGGTCGGTTTGGCTAATTAGGAGCCCCACGCTGTTGTAAGTGTTTAAAGTAGCTAAATATTTTTGTCCTTGCCAGTTTTCTTGTTTGGTTAAATTGCCTTTTTGCGTTTGGCCAAATGGTAAATTATCGAAATAAAATTTGGTTTCGCTCACTTTTTCGCCAGTATTATTTGTTACCACTATTTGACTAGGAAGCAATGGGAATTGATCGTTATTATTTGCATAAGAGGTGGTGGTTTGAAGTTTATCAGTTCCAATGTCGTTAAATTCGCCATTATTTTGACCAACGACTTCTCCGTAATTAATTTGGCTTAAAATATTACCATTTGAGTTATTGTAAGTATAGCTTTCAGCAGTGTCACGGTGGTTTGTTGTTCCGTCATAATTTTGTTTTATAGTTTGCGAAAGAAACACAAATGTATTTCCGGTGTCGAGTTTGACCTGATCCCATTTATTGATGTTAACTAAATATAGTTGTCCGGCAGAATTTTTTATCTCTTCTCGGTATGGTTTGCCGATTTTTTCAAAGCTATCTAAATATTCACTTTGCACTTCGTTACTTTCATTGCCTTGGTGAAAGTATGAAGTGGTTTTTGTGCCGTCTGCAGTAGTTTTTGAAACAGAGCCAAATCCGGCAAATTTTCTATCTAAGGGCTGGCTGGAATTAAACCAATAATAGCCATTTTGGTATTCATAATTTGTGACGCTTATATTCCCATTATTGTCATTGGTTTCCACACTCGATACTGTTAAAATATTTGCAGGTAATTTATTCAGCAAATTTTGTTGGCTGTCTTTATAACTAGCAGACGCTTTATAAGTAATTTTATGATTAGCTCCATAAGGAGTGGTAATAGAATTTAACAGATTGGGCTTGGTTCCTTGTCCAAGTTTCACGGCAACAGAAGGAGGGTTTTCCGGTGCGTAAATAGAAATAATATCCTGAAGACCGTCTCCGTTGTAATCTGCAACCCAAGATCTTACATCCGCGCCATTTCCTTGGGGAAAACCGTCTTGAGATTCGGCTTTGCCGTCATTATCTAAATCTAAGTAGCGGGTATTGTTGTCAAAGCCATAAGAGTTTAGAGCTTTGGTGATAAAGTTAAGGTCTTTTTCCAAAGTTGCACCAGTATTGATATATACAGAATAATCAGATG
>JAKFWZ010000097.1 GCA_021731695.1 Candidatus Daviesbacteria bacterium
CTTTGAATTACAAAACGCAAAATAACCCACATTTGTCATTGCGAGTGCATCCGAAGCAATCTATCTTCTTGGCTTATTTATGAAGATTGCTTCGTCGCAAAGCCTCCTCGCAATGACAGTTTCGTAATCCAAGGTCTCTAGTCTACTTCTCTAAATCTCTAGTTCTCTAATTTTCTAACTGCTATTTCCCTACTTCTCCGTTTGAGTCAATTTACCAAACACAACAAGCCTAGACTTTGTGCTTCCAATGGGCCAACAGGTAGACAGAGCCACAACTGAATCTCCGGTATTTTTAAACTGCTCTTGGTCCGTAGGAGCAAACTCTTTTCTGCTTGTTACCACATAATGAAAACGAATGTCTTTACCACTCTTGTCCACAACTGTCATTACAAAAGAAGTATTGTCCGGCAAATCCCCTAACTTAGCAAAAACCTTATTGTAATTGCCTTTGGCCCAAGCATAATTGCTGGAGTGACCGGAAATATAAGTAGTGCCAATTTGGCCGGGTAAAGCTGTGCCCGGATAATGGACAACGCCTGTTTGTAAATCTTTGTCAAAATTTTTGGCAGTTTTTGTCCAAATAACCGGCACATTAATATTCAAACTTGGGATTTCCAATCTGCCAGGAATATCTAAATTTAAATTATTTGAATTAACTCCCATACCTGTAGGATTTTCATTCGCAGCAGTGCCCACATTTTTTGGCGCAATATAAACAGCATTGTTTCTCTGCACAGATTTCAACCCATCTCTAGCTGATTCAATTTGAACAGTATTATTTCCTTGACCGGGATTTGAATTGTTAAAAGAATTAAAAGTCGGATTTACTACGGCTTTACCCGCAACCGCGCCACCCTTATTTAATTGCTCAACAGCCAAGCGGTTATTTATAACTTCCAAATCAAAATATTTATCAACAATACTTTGTTGATCTTTGGTCAATTTACTACCCGTTAAAGGATTTATACCCTGCGAAATAGATTCGCTGTCCGGCACCCCAAGCCCAATTGAATCGTAAGACTTTGGGTTCAAACCTAATAAATATTTATGAAAATTACTTAAGCCGTTACCGGAATTATCTGCATTTGCGTCAATTACAGCTGAATCAGAAATGTCAAAATAATACTGACTTATCCATACTCTGTATTTTTCCATAATTGCGCTGTCTTTTTGTAATGCGGTAATTGCGGAATCTTTAGCGGTTAAAGGCGCCACTGTTTCCTTTGGCTTTAAATTGCTTAAACTCTTTAAATTAAAACTGCTATTAGACAAAAAGAAGTAATACCCAACCAAGCCAACTAGAAACACCAAAAAATAAGGAAAAACAGCGGAGAATACAGCCTTAAACTTTGAATCTGTTTTTTCTGACACTTCTTCGCTTAAATGCTTAGGTTCTGTATTGTCAAGATTTATTTCGTTTGATAATTCCAGATGCTTTGAATTTGCAACAATTACACTGTTTGCTTTGTCATCCTCAGAGCCTACATCAAACTGACCTTGATCAAACCCAAGGATTTTTGCCACTTCATCTGTAGCAGTAGGGTAAATTTTGGAGATATTTGAAGTATTGGTCATAAATTAGATATTGGATATTGGATCTCACACTAAGAAATTGCGCTGGTCTTTATTTCCTCCCCCACCGATATTAAGCAAAACTGTTTAAAACCTTACAAATACTTATTACTTGCATAGATTGTGGTGTCTTGCTCCCTCTCCCATATGGGAGAGGGTAGGGGTGAGGTTTATAATGTTTGTTCTATAACAAAAACAAGAATAAACAGACATTGCGAGTTATATATTAGATTTAACCATATATAATATCACATATTTAATAGTTTGTCAAGATTATATTATAAATATTCAATATTTTCCCTTATAATAAGCCAAATTTTACAAAACCTACTATATTTTGCTAAAATCTTAGTATTAGAACTGACTTTTTACGGGTAGTATGAAATATATGGTGAAAAAAAGCCCATGCAGTTCTCCCCTCCTTAAAAAGGAGGGGTCTTGCGATGTACATCGGAGGGGGTGGTATTATCTATGAATTTCTACCACCTCCCCCCGCCGATTGGCGGGGTACTCCTTCCCTCGACGAACTCGGGACAGGCTCTATTCTAGGAGGAGATAACCGAGCACGGCTTTATCTCTACTCACCCACTATTCCATATGACCCTTCTTTACACCAAAATCGTAAATCCTAAATCTATGATTACTAACAAACATCAATCAATACTAGTGCTAGGAATTGTGTTTTGCTTAATTCTTTTGGCAAAAAACGCTTTGTGGACAAAGCCAAAAGTTCAAGCATCAGACTTAACTTTAGAAAATATTCTGTCTGCGGTCAACCAAGAGAGGGCTGCCAACAATTTACCCACCTTAAATTCAGATACGCGACTTGCAAACGCTGCCCAAGAAAAAGCCACCGATATGCAAACCAGGCACTACTTTAGCCACACGGATCCGGAAGGAAATTATATTTGGGGAAAAATTGCAGCCGCCGGATACACGCCTTACTTGCAACTAGGGGAAAATTTAGCTATTGAATTTTTTAGCACAGAAAGCTTAATGAGCGCATGGATGAACAGCCCAACCCACAGAGCAAATATTTTAACTCCGGGTTTTAAAGACCAAGGAATGGGCATACAATTTGGGCAGGCTAATGCCGGTCAATATGGCTCTGCGATTGCAAATACTTTTGGCACTCTTTTGCCCGCAAAAGCCAAAGTACAACCAACGCCAAAAGCGCCAGTGGCAAAACTTACCAAACCAAAAGCAGTACCTAAAGTCCCAAGTAAGCCTTTGCCCAAAACTGTAACAAGTAAAAAACCGCCTGCCCCCTTAAGCGCGCAAACTGAAGCACCGAAAGAGTCAAATAGCTCCCCTACTCCCGTTAACTTAGAAACCCCAAGCCCAATTGCTAGTCAAACTCCGGCTGAAATTTTTAAAACGCCAACAGAACCTTTTCGTGGAGACAAATTAGCCCAGCAAGATTATTCATTACCCGAAAATACTAAGTCTCAAGACTTACCCCAAACAATTGAAAATTTAAATTCGGAAATTCAAATTCCTCAAACAAACCCGGCCAAAACAAACCAACCAAGCGATACAGGCAAAGTTGGAACAAATTCTTCACAAAACAATTCCAACATAATTTTAATTTTGGGAATTTTTATACTATTGGTTTTATTAGGCGATTTGCAAAAATTCTTTAATGAAAAACTTTTGCACTTAGACAAAAAAATCAACAATTTAGTTTTGTTGATTTTAAGCCTACTAATTATAGGCTTTATTTATTTTCTATAATTTTAACTTGCACAAATAAGTAAAAAACTAACATACTCTAAAGTATGTTAGTTTTTTTAAGCGCAAAATCGGCTTTTGCCGATTTATTTAATTTATGATTTTACCCAACAACGGACGAAAGGATTTCCCATTTACTACCTTGTTTTTGAATCTCCACAATTTTACTTTTTGGCACCCTAGCGCTTTCTATTAAGAACTTGCTAGACCGGTTAAAAGACTTGTCGCCCTTTATTGTAAATACAAGCGTACTTTTATTGGGAATTTTCATAAATAAAGCCGGGTTTCTAAAAAGATACCTGTCAAACGCAAGGGAAAGATTTATATTCTTTTTTATGAATTGATTGCTCATATTAGTTATTTAGGTAGTTTTCTTTTATTTTTAAAAAGTCTTTCTGAATGTATTCCCTAGCCTCGCTAAAGGCCTGATTATTTTCTTTATTTAATAATACATTATATTCCTTTGATAGTAAATAGTA
>JAKFWZ010000036.1 GCA_021731695.1 Candidatus Daviesbacteria bacterium
TAGCCAGTATCGAAGCATTGGTATCGTTTATTGCTGAATGGGTTTCTTCAAAAGAGACTTCTTTAAAAAGATATCGTTTCCAAATTGCTGTTTCTTCTTTATAATTCTTTACGGCTCTTTCAAATGCTTCTTTAAAAGCAGGGTTTTTTATTTGTTGTATTGCAGCTACACAACGGTAATGCTCTTGGCTTTCTTTGAAGCCTAAGGATTCATCGATCCCTAGCAGTCTCATCATATGAATAATTTTATTTTTTTCTTCAAGAGTTCTTGGTTTATCTTGTTTGGCCGGTTTTTCTTGCCCAATTAATGGAAGCGATCCAGCTATAGCAGCTCCAAAAAGTCTTCTGGTCATTCCCGCTCTATCTGGTTCGTGAATAAGATGGTTGTTAGAATTTTCTGGTTTCATATATGATAGTGAGTCTAAAATTTTTAGGCTTCTAATAAAAATATTATGCTGCTTTTGGCATTCGCAAATCCGGGTTTTGTGTATTGTATGTATTGGTCTGTCTAATACTTAATTTATCCCATCTTTCTTTTTGATTTGGGTCTGTGGGTTCGGATGTAGAAAAAGGAACTCCAATTTTTCCATCTTTTTCAAAGCCAAGAGTTTCTAACTGTTGAGCCCTACCTTCTGTGTAAGGAATCACAAATAATTGACCTTTAGAATTTACTGCGGCAAGGACATCATTGTTTCTATTCCATGTTCCCCCTCGATAATTTGGCAGAGCGGTACCTTTTTTAGCTACTGGGCTCATATCTTTCAAAATTTCTTCCCAAGTTTTAAAAACTTTTTCTTCTTCCAATTGTCTTTCCGTCTCGCTTCTATTCTTATCTACTAAATGAAGGCCTTCTGTTTTAGGTGCTTGCCAACCCTCCCCTATATTTGATGTAAGTCTTTCGCTCATATATTTGCTCCTTTTTTTACATATTAATGTAAAAATTTTAATGTTTTCTTTGAAAATAGCTTTTACTCCATTCACTTAACTTAGCGCTTTCAAAATCAGACATTTTTTTTACATCAAAACCAGGATGCATTTTTTGAATTAATTCCGCTACAATTTTTGCATCTGGTGGTTTCCAGTGGCTAGACAAGTGTTGACTTAAATAAAAACTTACTATTTCCGCAAGATACTCTTCACTTTTATAGTTAGTTTCAGCTTTTTTGTCTGTGTTTGAAATGTTATCAACATAATCAGAAAAAAAATGATCCTCAACTTTAGTTTTTAACCTGTCCACCAAAGCTTGTTTTAATTGGAGTCTTTCCTGGCGGGTAAGTAAGCGGTTTCTTAATGGACTCATAAAATGCCCTGCTTCATGACGCATTGTATTTAAAATATCATGTGGTTGTAGGTTTGATTTGTGTCCTTTGGAAATAACAATCTCGCCTGTAAAGGTTTCAACATGCGCGCCTTCTGAACCTCTTAAATTTCTGCCATAAGCTTCTGGCATGGGAATTTCTTCGTCTACATAGACAACTTTATGTAACATATAAAATAGGCCTTTGGGGAAACGAGTAATAGCGACTTCCCTAATGTCTTCGGATTTAAGACCCAAATGTTCCATTCCCGATACACCTAACAGTGGGTTTATTTTGAGCCATTCGCGTCTTTCATTTTCGTCTTTTACCACACGATCATTTTCATCCAAATCTAAAATTCTATAAATATCCTCTAAATGCAAGTCTTCAGACAAGGTCTTAACTAGGCCTAATTCTTCGGAGTTAAGTTTAAATTTTTTTTCTAAAAATTCAATGGTCAGTGTTGGTTTTTCTGGTGTCGGTTGTTTTTCTGATTGAAGGGCATTTCTGACTTTATCGCCAGCTTGGACTATTGCCAAACTAAAAGCGCCAACTATGGCTTTACGACGATTGACACCTGATTTCATTGGCATTTGCCTTTGGGCGTCTACTTGAGGAGAATAATGTTCCGACATAGATTTTTAAGGTTTATTTTTTTGTTCTTCTACGGCTTCTAATTCTTTTAACTCTTGAGTTAAATTATCTTCCAAATCTTTTTGCTTGTCTGGCGGTAAGGTTGGAAATAAAGCTTTCCATAATTCAAGTTCGTCTTTATTTCCCCCTAAGTTGATGATTTTATCTATAATTAAATTTATTTGAGTTTGTGTCATAAAATTATTTTTTAAATAGTCTACCTGTAAGGATTGCAAGGATTTTTGGATGTTTTGATGCCAACTCACCAATAGTTCTAATTGTTTTGCCCACTTGAATATCTTTAGCGGTCAGAGCATCGCCTATAGCCATTATCGCATCTGGTCCAAGGTTTAATAATGTAGCTGTAATTTTTACGCTTCTTACTGCTGCCCCGCCTATGCCATCTACGGTAAGGTCTTTAACTCCACCCCCAATGCTTCTTACTCTATTAAGAAATCCAATTTTGTCCCCCGTAAGTTTTGTACCAACCCCACCTTCAATAATCCGCAGAAGCCCTCCAGCGACTGGTAAACTTGCTAAAGCTTGTCTCGCCTTTTCTGAGGTGAGAGCTCCTCCTATTGTGCTGGCAAGATCCCCGACCCTTAGATTTTCAAAAGTTTGAAGAGTGGAGTCTTTTAGTCCGTCAGTTTTTTCAGCTACTCTGGTCGCAATGTCTTTTCCTCCTGAATAAGCCTTTCCAAGCTTTTCGCGCGCTGAAGCCAAAGCTACTTCTGTGGTATTCTTTGCCCCATCCCTCGCCGTTTCCCCTAAATTTTTAGCGCCATCTAAAGCCTTTCTAAAGCGAGAGGGTTTTGTAGGTGCTTCAGGTGCTTGCCAGTCAGTATAATCATTTTGGCCAGCTTCTTCTTCAAGGTTAGGCATAAAATAAGTTTATTAATTTATATTAATTCTAAAATTTGTTTAGTATTAGTAAGTTCTCCCCACACTCCGCCTTCGGCAAGGACCTTTTTTACACATTGGGCAGAATGCTAGTTATCCACTTTTGATTATGCGCAAAATGGGAAGCATACCCGCCTGGTTCGCAGAAGTCTCTTTGAAAGTCTATTAGAATTAACCCAGTATTATGTTTATTTGGCTTTTTTGCTGGCATTGCTGTTTTTGTTGTACAAAATTATCCTACCTTTATTATACATCACAATCGCGCTTTTGGGGTCGCGGTTAATGCCGGTTTCGTCTATGGTAATGGGTCCGCTTAAGCCGTTGAAGTTTTGGATTTTATACATAGCATTTTTTATGCTTTCGCCGGAAAAGTCAGAATTTTTCATAGCTTCGGCAAGGACCATTAGGCCGTCGTAGCCTAAGACATTGTAAAATAAATAGTCTCCGGGCTCTTTGCCGTACTTGGCTTTATAGCGTTCGGCAAATTCTTTTTGCTCTTCGGTTAACGCGTCAAAGTTTTTCCAAAGGGCAAAAAATGTTCTGTCGTCTAAAATTTTTCCCGCAACTTTACTTACATCGGCAATGCTCATGGGGTCAGTGCCTAAAAAGTAGCCTTTAAAGCCAAGCTCATAAGCTTGTTTTATTCCATAACCACCTTCGCCTAAGTGAGCAAAAAATATGGCTTCAGCCCCGCTATTTTTAATTTTGGTCAGTTGTGTACGGAAATCTGTTTCGCCCACAATAAATTCTTCGCGTGCAGTAATTTGTCCGCCTAATTTTATAAATTTATTTTCAAAAGCACTAGATACAGCTAAAAGGTAAGCATCTTTTCCTGTTAAAATTGCCACTTTTTTTATTTTTAGATTATTTATTGCAAAATCTGCCACCATTGCGCCTTGCCCTTCTGTATAAATAC
>JAKFWZ010000048.1 GCA_021731695.1 Candidatus Daviesbacteria bacterium
ATATTTTAATGCTTGTTTTTACAGGGCTTTGCCTAATTTGGATAACTTTTCATTTGCCCTTTTACCGTAGAATTTGGATATATTTTGATTTAAGTTTAATAATGATAGCTTCGTATTTTTTGTCTTACTCCCTCTCCTGGCGAGGAGAGGGTGGGGAGAGGTCGAAAACAAATAAGTATTTCAAGCCCGCTTTGATAATTATAATAATATTTTTTGCTTTTCGTTTTAGCGAATTTACTTGGGCAAAAGACCCGCTTATTTCCAGACAGGAAATTCAAGAAATTAAAAACCTTAATGCCCCAAACAGCTTCATCCTCGCTGTTTCAGCCAATGACGCACCGTGGCTATTGGCCTTTTCCCACAATTCTAGATTAGGCGCTCCCGGCCTTTTGGAAGACCCACACACCTACCAAGAATGGCAAGACTTTTGGCAAGGACAAAACCAAAGACAATTTATTTCCAACTACCCCAGACCCCTCTACTTATACCAACGGGATTGGCAATTGCCTAAATTTAATTTAAGTTTGTGTCTTTCGCCAATTAGCCAAAATTTTTCTGAAGTTAACTTCACTTGTGTAGAAAAAACTTTGCAAAACTAAACAACCCCGCCTCTCGCGAGAGGCGGGGTTGTTTTTAATTCTCTATTTTCTATTTCTCTAATTCTCTGACTACAAACTCTCTACTTCCTATTTCACTACATATTCCAACCATTCATTGTCTTTAACAAGCCCCCCGAATCTAGTAATTTCATTAAAGCTTGCCCCACCTGCTGTTTTCCCTCTTACAAAATGAGTGGTGGTTGCGGGACTCGGAAAGTTAGCCGGCAAGAGACGAATCTTAGACACTTGCTTGTCTGCGCCTAAATCCAAAGTAATTGACCCATTATATTGACCGCCGGAATTCCACACCGTGCTTACATTGCCGTCATAAGCTTTACCAGCTGTGCTTTCCCGATATTCAGAATTAACAGATGAACTTACCGGAACAATTTTTTTCCCATCTGCTCCATAAATTTCTATTTCTCTCCATGCTATCCAAGAATTACTGGCTGGTGTTTCTATTTTAATTTGTCTATAGGAAGGATTTGTTGGAGCTACTGAAACAGGTGTACTTGTAGGAGTTGCGGTATTATTGGTTGGTATATCTACACACCCGCTTGGAATTCTGCATCCGTTTTCTTCACGCCATATTACAGTTTGATTCTGCCTGCACATCGGTTCAGGCACAACAGGGCAGGAAACAATACCTGACTTTATGGCAAATACTACCGTATCTGAACTGCCCAAATCACCCGAGGCCTTGCCAGTCACCCTTGCGTAATAATCATTGCCATCGTCTATCTTTGCAGGCACTGTCCAGTCAAAATAACCATTATTTTTTGTTAAATCGCTAATCCAATACGCAACTTGGTTACCGGAAGATTTTTTATAAAGCCAAATATAAATAATATCCATTCCGCTTGAGTCCCACTTAAACCTGTAAGTTTGACCCTTGACCAAAACTGAATCCGAAACCCGCATATTGCTAATACTTACCGGGACCGGTGTTGGAGCGCTAATGCTAAACGGTCTGTCGCTTGAATCCACAGAAATCCAGTGCATACCCGGGCTTGGATTGCCTATTTCGTGAGTGCCTACGGCAATATAGTAATCCTTTCCATCGGGAATTTGTGTTGATACTTTCCATTCATAGCTCCCGGTGTTTGGAACGCGAATTGAATCATATTCATTCACTCGCATATTTACATTAGTGCCACAAAGATTATAAGTACCGTCTGTCTTTGACATACATCCATAATCAGTGTTCAGTGATGTATTAGATGATGTTTTGGTTGTATACAATGCAATCACTACATAATCAACATTTGGTTTAGCATCCCATTTAATAGTATAAGTTGAGCCCTTAACTAAAACTTCTCCCCCATTTGGCGACAATACTTTTATTACTGGTTGAACTGGGCAATTGCCGTTAATCTGATCTAATGCACTACTACAATACTGACTCTTAAAAGGCACTGTCCCAGCTGAACTTAATGCACTTTCTTGAGCATTAGCTTCAACAACTTGTTGAAAACTCCAACCCCAGGAATTAAAAACTTCTAAACTTGGAATTCCATATAGCCCCTTTTCCCCTACCAAAAAAACTGTTCCTTTAACATTCACTAACTTACCAATTCTTATGGTATCATTTGGAGCGCATCGGGGAATTGGACAAGTCTTATCACCTTCCCAAATTAAAGTCTCTCCCTGTGTACATTCTCGGAACGCAAGATGTGGACAAATTGGGGGAGTAGCCAATATTTGCACAGCTGAACTCCACCAAGAATTTAAACCTTCTGCATTTGAAAAATTAGGCGACCCATGAGTAAGCTCAAACCAATATGGACTAAAGCTCATACTCCCGGAAGCATTTTTTGCAAGATCTGCTTTTAAAGTTAAAGTTTTTGTTATTCCTGCTGGCAATACCAATGGGCTGTCAAACACAAATACAATTTCATTGTCTGACGAATTATATGAATTATTTCTTTTTGCGATTGCTGTTGAACCGGCAATTACAGTTGAACCGTCGGTTAAATACGCTGATGCTAAATTACTTACGGTGTTAGCTGAATCCGCTTTTAGAGCAATTTTGGCAAAAGTATGTTGATAAGACGCAGAAATTCCGCTCCCAACCACACTAGATAAATTAAAATGCATTAAGTTTACTTGACTAGAACCTGGCGGTACAGGATTAGTAACTGGCCTACTATTATTAGCATTACTTACTTGTAAATGACCATAATATCCATAAGATGGGGTTGTTGGACATTTAAACTCGCAATAAGGACCGCTTCTACTTACATAACTGCCATCCGAGCATTGAAAAGCATCAGATGTACAAGCTGGAGTTGAAGAACATTTAGGAATTGGGCAGGTTTTATCATTACTCCAAATTATAGTTTCCCCTGTCTTGCATTGTGGATAAGCAAGACTCGGACAAATTGGCGGAACAGGACAAAGAATATCACCGCACACATTATGGGAATAATCTAGATAGCACCCCTCTCGCATAGCCATCTCTGGACAAACTTCTCGCCCACTATTCGGCTCTTCCGGCGCAGTAAGTTTTAAGTTTGTGACTTTAACTAATTTTCTGCCGACTTTTTTGTATAAAATAAAATTATAATCTTCTCCTGGCTCTAAATCATAGCCGGTATATTGGCTCCCACTTCCTGTAATATTATTTGCAAAATTCCAACCATTAACTTTAATTACACCAACAACCCTTGGCTCTAACTGATAGTCTATGCGAACCTGCCAGCCATTGCCTGAAAAGCTTGAAAGCATATGATTCAAACAATTTGAAGTATTTCTTCCGCAAACCGGCTGATTATAGCCGTAAGAAGCTACACCTAAAACCCTCCCATTGGCGGGCTTTTTATAATCCTGCTCATAAGCCAATCCAGCATTACTCATTTCAGTTTGAGCCACCATGGTTATGGCCCCAACCGAAGTGGCAAAAAATAACACCAAAGCCAAAGCCACACTTGAGCTGATTTTAAAACTTAAAAACCCGCTAAAAAGCTTACCCCAAACCGGCTCTTGTGGCTCTGTGCCTATCATTTGGGTCATACTG
>JAKFWZ010000049.1 GCA_021731695.1 Candidatus Daviesbacteria bacterium
GCTTTAGAGCTTTAGTCCGAGGAGTAAGGGATGTTAAGTTCTTTTTATTTCGGGTAGCGAAGTTATATGGTTAGTCCAGTAATATTGCGTATGATCCCTAACCCTCCCCCTCAAGGGGAGGGAAGGGGAACGAATCAAAGTGTTCGCCAATATTATGGTTTTAGAAACTTAACCATTAATAGCGCAACAATGTTGATTATTTTGATCATAGGGTTTATGGCTGGACCTGCTGTGTCTTTGTAAGGGTCGCCGACGGTGTCGCCGGTTACGGCTGCTTTGTGCGCATCGCTTCCTTTGCCTCCAAACGAGCCTTCCTCTATATACTTTTTAGCATTGTCCCAAGCAGCTCCGCCTGTTGTCATACTAATTCCCACAAACAAACCGGTTACGATTGTTCCAACCAAAAGTCCGCCCAAAGCGGCGGGGCCTAAGAGCCAACCAACTAAAATTGGAACTACAACTGGAATTAAAGCTGGCACAATCATTTCTTTAATAGCGGATTTGGTTACTATATCTACTGCTCTGGAGTAGTCGGGTTTTCCAGTGCCATCCATAATTCCTTTTATTTCCCTAAACTGCCTGCGGACTTCTTCTACCACGGCTTTAGCAGCATTGCCAACTGCGCTCATCGCGATTGAGGCAAAAAGATAGGGGAGCAGACCGCCAATTAAAAGCCCAACTAAAACTCTGCTGTCAGACAAATCAAACACAGAAGAAATTCCCGCCAAATTTAATTCTTGGGTGTATGCGGCAAACAAAACCATAGCAGCAAGGCCTGCCGAAGCTATGGCATAGCCTTTGGTAACAGCCTTTGTGGTGTTGCCTACGGCATCTAGTGGGTCTGTGATGTCTCGGACAGATTTGTCTAACCCAGCCATTTCCGCAATTCCGCCCGCATTGTCTGTAATTGGTCCAAATGCATCAATCGCCACAATTATTCCGGTGAGTGATAGCATGCTCATTACAGCCAGCGCAATGCCGTAAAGTCCGGCTAAGTGGAACGCTGTTAAAATCGCAACAACAATTACCAACACCGGCGCTGCTGTGGATTGCATACCAATTGCAATTCCTTTAATAATGTTTGTGCCGTGCCCTGTGGTTGAGGCTTCGGCTATATCTTTTACCGGGGAAAAAGATTTGGATGTGTAGTATTCGGTAATTAAAACCACAGTAGCGGTAACGGCTAAGCCGATTAAAGATGCTAAGTACAAATTCATAACCGGGTACAATTCGTTATCGCCCATTAATTTTTGAGTTATAGGATAGAAAGCAATGGCAGAAAGCACACCGGAAACTATTAAACCTTTGTAAAGCGCGCCCATAATATTTTGGCTTTTTCCTAAGCGCACAAACCAGGTGCCGATAATGGTCGTAATTATGGATGTGGCGCCGATGAGTAGGGGATAGATAATTGACGGATTGGTATATGCTTTTACTTGCTCTGGCGTATCAAATAGCGGTGTATTAAAAGTAAAACTGCCGAGCAACATAACAGCCACAGTAGAAACCACATAAGTCTCAAACAAGTCCGCTGCCATACCAGCGCAGTCGCCGACATTATCGCCCACATTGTCCGCAATTACGCCCGGATTACGAGGATCATCTTCGGGAATACCTGCTTCAATTTTACCAACCATATCTGTGCCAACATCTGCGCCTTTGGTAAAAATGCCTCCGCCAAGCCTGGCAAAAACAGAAATTAAACTGGAACCAAAAGCTAAGCCGGCAAGAGCGGGTAAGTTATGCGTGATTAAATAAAAAGCGGATACGCTTAAAAGGCCAAGGCCTACTACAAAAAGACCAGTAACTGCTCCACCTTGAAAAGCTAAAGACAAGGCAGGGCCTAAGCCTTTTTTAGCAGCTTCAGCTGTGCGCACATTTGCTCTTACTGAAACATACATTCCTATAAAGCCGGCTAAAGAAGAAAGCACAGCTCCTACTAAAAAGCCGACAATGGTAGCTGTGTCAAATTTTCCTACTTTTAGCAAAACCATAATTACCAAAGCGACTATGGCAATGGTTTTGTATTGGCGGGTAAGGTAAGCTTTTGCCCCATCTTGTATGGCTTTGGCAATTTCCACCATTTTGCCTTCGCCTTGCGGGGACTTTAAAATCTTAAATATTAAAAATGCGCCGTATAAAAGCGCTAATACCGAAGCGCCTATTGCGCTTGCTAAATAGCTATTTTCCATTTATTTAAGTGGTTTAATTATAAGTGTTAATAATTATATTAATAAATTAGTAAAATATCAAGACCTCAAAAAAACTTAATTGTGCTGGTTATTGCTTCAAACAAAGGTTTTAAGGTTAAAGACACGCCTAAGTCAAAAGTAAAATAATTAGCATTATCTTTTATGCCCAAAACCATTCCGTCTAAATTTAAGGCTTCTTTGCCTGCAATTTGGGTTTTTTGTGCTGGTAGTCCGTTAAGCGCGTAAAAATCGTTTTCCGAAATATAAACTTGGATGTTGCTATACCGCACCCCTGGGTCTATTTGAATAACATAGTAACCGTCTTTATTTTTTATGGTTCCCACTTTCCAATCCGGTTTATATTTAAATTCCAAACCATATTTTTCATTTTTATAAGTTTTCCAGTCAGAAGTATCAACCGTAGGGATTGGATCGGTATATTTTGGTTCTTGGATTTCAAAAAGTTCAGAGCCAATTGGTCCAGATTCAACAATAGGCGATTGTTTTTTTTGGACATTATCTCTATTTAAACTATACGCAAAAAATGTTCCAATTACTGCTATGGAAAATAATATTACAAAGCTTGTTGATTGCGCGGAATTTTTTCTTTTCATTTTGTTTGTAGGTTTATATTTTTATTATACGAAAGTTTTATTAGTCGGTCAAATTTTTTAGTTAGTGATGGGTTCCTTGGGTCATATGGAATAGTGGGTGAGGATAGATAAATTTGCGCTCGGTTATCTCCTCCTAGAATAGGAGGAGTACCCCGCCAATCGGCGGGGGGAGGTGGTAGAAATGCTTGGATAAAATACCACCCCGTCCACTATCGCGTCCACCCCTCCTTTTTAAGGAGGGGAGAACTGCATCGGCTTTTTTCACCCTATATTTATTTCGTATGGCCCGGCACCTTCTCGCGGCGAGAAGGTGCCCATCTCTACCTGTTTATTTATTAAATAGTTTATCCAAACCCGCTTGATTACCACAATAATATAAGTTTGTGGTCAAGTTTACGCAAAAACCTGGATTTTTGGCAACAAAAGAATATTTGGGCAAAAACCAATACAAAAAAGCTATAACAAGAGCGATAATAATATATAAAAGAAACTTAAAGTGTTTGAGCATTTTTTTGGCTGCCCGGGAAGGATTCGAACCTTCGATGGAGGATTCAGAGTCCTCTGCCTTACCACTTGGCTACCGGGCAAAGAGGTTTTTAGTTTAAATTTTGAATTGTGGGTGTATTACCAAGTTTTAATATTATACAATAATAGTAATAAAAAATAAAGAATATTGATAGGGTGGCCGGAACGGATTGGCCACCCTATTTGCCAAGCTAAAACCACAAAGTTGCCAGCTTGACTAAAAATGGTATGAGCAT
>JAKFWZ010000052.1 GCA_021731695.1 Candidatus Daviesbacteria bacterium
CCGAAATAGTCCTCTATGGCAGGCAAAGCACTTCGGGCACCTATGTGTTTTTTAGAGACTTTGCGGTCAAAGCCGACTACTCGCCAAAAATGCGCAATATGGAAGGCAGTCAGGCAATTGTAGATGCAGTGAGTTCAGATAAATTTGGCGTGGGCTATGTAGGGGTAGGGTATGCAGTAAACGAAACCGGACAGGCGCGAAAAGATATAAAAATTATTCCGGTAAGCCAAACAGCACAAGCTACTGCTTATTCACCCTTAGATACACAAGCGGTCAAAGCCGGCAACTATCCAATTTTTAGGCGCATTTACCAATACCTGCCTTCTTTGCCGGAAAAAAATTCGCTCGCATATAAATTTTTGGAATTTGAAATGTCTGAAGTAGGACAAAAACTTATTGAAAAAACCGGCTTCTATACTTTAGGGGAAGATGATATTAAGGCTAACCAAAACTTGTTTAAGTAACTCAACCAAAGCGCGACTTGATGGACATCTTCAGTCCTAAAATAACGGGGCAGTTGCTTATTGAATTTGAAAATCATCAATTTTAAAAAATCATACTAATATTTGCCTGAAGATGCCCATCAAACCAGAGTTAAACTTATCCCTCGAGCAAATTACAAAATATCCAAGTAAAATGATAGATAAACTCTGGCGCTACATTTTTACTTTAACAGCGCTTTTAACAGTCGTAATTTTAATAGGCATTTTTGTTTTTTTAGCCTACACTGGCATAGGCGTTTTCACTAAAATTAATTTTGCCGATTTTTTATTCGGCACCAACTGGAACCCCAATGCTTTTGCCGCGCCTTCCTGGGGCATACTAGCTTTATTTATAAGCTCGTTAATAGTGAGCGCATTGGCATTAATAATTGCCATACCTTTTGGTTTGGCAATTGCAATTTATCTTTCGGAAATCGCCTCGCCCTTTTTGCGCGAAATATTAAAACCGGCAATTGAAATGATAGCCTCAATCCCGTCCGTGGTTTTGGGGCTTTTAGGTTTGTTATTTTTAGCGCCTTTGATTGCCAAAATTTTTGGCCTTTCCAATGGCTTAAACGCGCTTACTGCCTCAATTTTAGTGGCAATAGCAGCCTTGCCCACCATTGCCAGTATTTGCGAAGACGCTATTACGAGCGTGCCCCACGAATATAAAGAAGCCAGTTTGGCTTTAGGCGCAAGCCAGTGGACAACCATAAAAAAAATTACTATCCCGGCCGCAAGTTCGGGACTTATTGCAGCAGGAATGCTTGGTCTTGGAAGAGTAATAGGCGAGACTATGATAGTTTTAATTGTTGCAGGCAATGCAAGAGCTTTGCCACACTCACTACTTGATCCGGTAAGACCCATGACCGCCACCATTGCAATAGAAATCAAGGAAGTAATTGTTGGCAGTCTTCACTGGCAAAGTCTTTTTGCCATTGGTTTAGTTTTATTTATTATTACTTTTGCAATAAATCTTTTAGCAGACATTCTTATTCATAAAAATACCTATGAAAAAGAGCGGTAGAATTAACTTGAAAGAAAAAATTTATTTTACGCTTTTCAAACTTAGCGCAATTTTTGGTTTTGGAATTTTGATTTTAGTTTTGGTTTTGCTTATTAAGCAAGGCGCTTCGGTAATTGATTGGCGCTTTTTAAGCCAATATTGGCAACACCGCGACATTACCCAAGCCGGAATTTTTCCGGCAATTATTGGTTCGCTCTACCTTGGTATTGGCGTATTAGTTATTACCTTTCCTTTGGGCGTGGCTACGGCAATTTATTTAACCGAATATAACCGCCAAAAAAACATAAAAAGAATAATTGAACTCGCTATTAGAAACCTGGCCGGTGTTCCTTCTATAATTTTTGGGCTTTTTGGCTTGGCGATTTTTGTAAACTTTTTAAACTTCGGCACTTCGCTTTTGTCTGCTATTTTAACTCTCTCGCTTATGTCTTTGCCCTGGATAATTACCGCTTCAGTGGAAGCCTTAAATACCGTACCTAAAGCTTTTCGGGAATCCAGCATGGCTCTAGGGGCTAGTAGGTGGCAAACTATTAGACTAATAATACTGCCCGCGGCTTTGCCCGGTTGCATTACCGGCGGAATTTTAGGCATAGGAAGAGCCTTAGGCGAAACCGCGCCCATAATAATTGTAGGCGCCACTTTTTTTTTGGCGCATTTACCCACATCAACCCTTGATAAATTTATGGCCTTGCCGTACCATACTTTTATTCTCGCAACACAGCACTCAAGCCCCCTAGCTCCAGCCTATGCCGCTGGCACAGCCTTGGTTCTAATTGCCTTAACTTTCTTTTTGTCTTTAGGCGCTATATTGGTTAGATACTATTTCCGGTCACGCAAAGATTGGTAAAAAACAGAACCACATTATTTGGGTCTTTATTCCCTCAGAGAGGCGGGCAGGCGCGCGCCTGTCTACCGACAAGGCAAGAATAAAATCACAAAGGAAAAACTACAAATTTAATTTGAAAATAAGTATGTTAAATTCTTTTATGCAAACAATACTTTCAGCAAAAAATTTAAATATCTGGTATAGCCGTTTACACGCATTAAAAAATGTAAGCTTAGATTTGCCTAAAAACCAAATCACGGCGTTAATTGGAGCTTCGGGGAGTGGCAAGTCAACTTTCTTGCGCTCTTTAAATAGAATGCTTGATACAGTGCCAAAAGCAAAAATTGAAGGTGAAATAACTTTTAACGGAGAAAATATTTTAAACCCCTACACCGATGTTATGGAACTTAGAAAAAAAGTGGGGATGGTTTTTCAAAACCCTACGCCTTTTCCAAAATCTATTTATGACAACATTGCTTATGGTTTGGAAATTCAAGGCAAGAAAAAAACGCGTAAAAAAACTTTTTGGCATTTGCTTAAAAGCCAAACAATTAAAGCGGAATCAATTGAAAAAAGTTTAGACGAGATGGACAATTCAATTTGCAGAAGTTTAAAAGAAGCCGCGCTCTGGGACGAAGTTAAAGACAGGCTGCACCATTCGGCCTTTCGTCTTTCCGGAGGTCAACAACAAAGGCTTTGCATAGCCAGGGCAATTGCCGTTAGACCCCAAATTTTACTCCTAGATGAACCTTGTTCAGACTTAGACCCTATTTCCACTCGTAAAATAGAAGACTTACTTCTAAAACTTAAAGAAAACTACACCATTATAATTGTCACCCACAATATGCACCAAGCAAGAAGAATTGCAGATAATGTATGTTTCTTTCATATGGGCGAACTTATGGAGCAGGGTTTAGCTACAAAAATTTTTAGTAATCCCGAAAACAACCTAACTAAAGACTACATTTCCGGAGTTTTTGGCTAACCAAAAAACAAAATTCCTTATGGCTTTGAATTACAAAACAAAACAATTTTGTCATTCCGGCCTCCGAGCCGGAATCCACAAGCTGATATTTAAGCTAAGTATGGATCCCGAAATAAATTCGGAATGCCAGTTAAAGGGAAATGTCAAATGTTGGCTCTGTGGATAAATTATTAATTATAAATTTATGTAGCAATTTCAAATAATGATAACTCAGGATTAAATTTAGTTTTGCTCTTTAATAAACTG
>JAKFWZ010000024.1 GCA_021731695.1 Candidatus Daviesbacteria bacterium
GATATATGTTAATCTATTTTACTTTTTGTGTCAATGATGAACTCGTTTTGATATTAACTTACCTGTTTGTAAATCTTGTTCCAAAATCCTGTAATCATGAAATTCTAATTTTACACCAATTGTTGAAAAAGTGGCAGTAAGCTCAGTAAGATCATTTTGTGTTAAGCTCTCAGAGCTTGCAAGGCTTGATTTTTTTCTGTATCCCCGTTGTTTTTCAATGACTGGGCGAAATATGTTTCTATTTTGTTCAGCTACTGCCATTGGGTTATTGCTTTTGGAAAGCTGTTCCGCAAATGACTTAGCAAATGCATTTGCTAAGTCTAACTCATATGACCATAAGCCCTTTTGGTCAAATACGATTCCAGAAAATTTAACTTGAGTTCCTTTATATATTTTGTTTTGGTCAAACAACCAAAGTGCATCGTAAAAACTTGGGGGTGCGCTGGGTTCTCTGTCTTCCCTTTTCTCTTTTAAATTTATAGGGTGCGTATGGAGGACAATTAATTCAGAATTAGGTACTTTGTCAATTGACTTCATTATATCGTCAATATTTATTTCAACCCCCCCCATCTTCCCCCTTTGAAAGAATTTGATTCCATTGTTGTATTTTTCCACTGTTTACATATACTTGACCATACTCTTCCATTTTTGGAGCATCTTTGAGAGTTAAATCTCTTAACTTTTTTAGTCCTTGTTGCCAAGGTGTTTTTGGCCCTATTTCGGCGGACTTCATTCTTTCTAATGTTGATATGGCTCTTTCTAAAGCCACAAGTCCAATTGCTCTAAGTAGAGCTCTTCTCGATGGGTGTTCTATCATAATTTATATATCTTTGACTTACGCCTTTGGTTCCCCGGATGGTTAGGGTGGGGTTTAATACAATCAATGAGCCTGTTTTATCACCTTCCCCAGCCCTTCCCTCAAGGAAAGGGAAAAGGGGCTAAGGTGAAAGTTTATAATACCAAGATTTTTAACCCATTCGACTTCGCTTAGGGTAAAAAATTTAAATGTCTAGATTTTTCACTGCCTTGGCGTGGGTGGTTATGAAGCGTTTACGGGGCGCGACTTCGTCGCCCATTAGGGTTTCAAAAATTTCAGAAACTTTTTCTGCGTCATTAATGTCTACCCTTAGCATAACCCTTGCTTGGGGGTCCATAGTAGTTTCCCATAATTGACTTGGGTTCATTTCGCCAAGACCTTTGTAGCGCTGAATTATGTATTTCATTCCCGCAACTTCTCCCACTTCCCCGCCTTCGCTTTCAGGTTCGGTAGACCTTGCTTCATCAACGGAGTTTTTTTCTTTGCCAACTGCTTTGGCCTTTAACTTTTCTCCTTTAGTTTTTTTTGCTTCATCTAATAAATCTTTTAAAATTTCGTCGCGTTCGTCTTCTGAAAATGCGTATTGAAATTGTTTGCCTACTTGAACGCGGAACAAAGGCGGTTGGGCAATGTAAAGGTGCCCGTTTCGAATAATGTCAGGAAAATATCTGTAGTATAAAGTCAAAAGCAAGGTGCGAATGTGCGCCCCGTCTACATCGGCATCAGTCATAATTATTACTCTATGGTAGCGAAGTTTACTTAAATCAAACAAATCGCCAACGCCTACGCCCATAGCAATAATCAAGTTTTTAATTTCTTGGTTAGAAAGAGTTTTGTCTAAGCGCGCTCTTTCTACATTTAAAATTTTGCCTCGAAGTGGCAAGACCGCTTGAAACTTTCTGTTCCTGCCTTGCTTTGCGCTATTGTGGACAAATACCCCGGAAGCTAAAGCAAAGTTGTGGGTTTTGGGCACCTCTATATCGTACACAGTTATCTTTTCCTTAAGGATTTGAACTTCTTTTATTCGGTGATTATAATTTTTTACCGCTTGCTTAAGATCATTATCATGGCCAGCAAAAAATCTATCACAAATAGTTTCGTATCGTAACAAACTTTTGTCATTGGTAGAATTTCTCAATTGTTCGTAGTCAATTTTTTGCACTTCGCCAGTTTGCATAAAAATATTATGTAAGGCAAAAAGCGCTTTTTTTAAGTAAGTTTGGTTGTATGCCAGACTTCTTTTAAGCCTAAATTCAGGAGTCCATTGTTTTTGCGTTTCTTTACTTCGCCATTCAAGCAGTCTTGGATTTTTCCATTGCGCATTAGCTAAGTCGCTTAAAAACTTTTTTCGGATAGGGTTTTTTTCAAAATGCTCTGTAACTGTTTTGGCCTGGTTTTTCCTATTTTCCGAATTTGTCCAATATTTTTTTTGCTCAGTATTTAACCGGTTATTGTTTTCTAATTTGTAGGTTTCGTTAGTATTGTAAAATGCCAAAAATTTTTGAGCCATATACTCTTTATACGAAGTATTTTCCCATTGCTTTTTTGCTCTCTCGGAAAGCTGTTTTCTCATTTTTGGCGAGAGCATTATTCGTCTAATTTTTTCTCGGTATTCGGTAGTCTGATGCGCTTTTTTGTTTTTTTCTATAACATCTGGTCTTAAAATAGTTTTTTCTGCCATTTGGGCGTGATATGCCAAATGAGCCTCTTTAGAGAGTCGTGTAAGATTGTGCGGGTTGTTATTTAATTTATTAAAGTCTATATGATGACGGTGGTCGCCAACTGTTTCTTTATATAAACCTTTTTCAAGGTTATATTTATCGCTTAAAATATGTGTAAATATCCAACGGTTAGATGCAGTATCAAATATTAGTTCATAACCTTCAATGGTAATTCTTTTGCCTATTTGTGAAAGCTGTCTGCGTAGTGGCATTAACGAATCATTAATAGAAAGTTTTTCCGCAGGCTTAAAACTACCGTCCCTTAACATAAATAAATGTTCCGGAGTGCAAATTATTTCTTCTTCATTGTCCAAAGTAACTTTAACAACAGGCGCATTAAGTTTAGTTACTTGAGGGTTTAGTATTTTTTCCACCCCAACACTCCCATTGTCTTTTATGGTGTAGCAGTAATTAATTTTACCTGTCCGATGTTCATTTATTAATTCTTTAAAGCTTAAATTTCTGCCATCGAGCAGGGCAACTTTAGTATCGCCGGAAAAACAGCCTCCGGCGCTGTCACCTTCCACTATGTATAATTCGCATTCTGCTGGGTCTGACTCACTGCAGTCAGCAAGTTTTCCTGGTAAGGCTAGACCTTCCAAAACGCCTTTGCGAATAACAGAATCCCTGGCAGCTCTGGCAGCGAGCCTTGCTTTAGAAGCTAAGATTACTTTTTCAATAATTTTAGCCGCGTCCTGAGGATGTTCTTCAAAATAAATTTCTAAACTTTCTCCAACTACTTGTTCAACAGCAGTTCGGACTTCTGGGTTTCCCAGTTTAGCTTTAGTTTGGCCTTCAAATTGGGGGTTTGGGAGCTTAACAGAAATAATTGCGGAAAGCCCTTCGCGCATATCTTCCCCTGTTAATTTTTCCGACTCTTTAACATAGTAATTTTTTGTGGCATAGGAATTTATTACGCGCGTTATGGCTGACCTAAAACCCGTAACATGCATTCCGCCCTCCGGATTATAAACATTGTTGGCATATGCAAGAATTCTTTCGTCAAAATCGTCCGT
>JAKFWZ010000086.1 GCA_021731695.1 Candidatus Daviesbacteria bacterium
TATAAAGATCGGGCAAAATCATCTACTGAAGCCGAGTCACCCTTTTCTTTGATCAGTGCTTCAGAAAATAAAGGTTTTAAATTTTTATCTGCCGAAATTTCTGACATTTTTTTATATACATTTTCAATTTCAAAAGAATAGAAAATATGTTTCGTATTTTCTCCATACTCAAACCAATAATATTTTGTAAAATCAAGAAAATTAAAAAGAAAAATCAGAGAAAAAATTATTAATGAGAATTTAATTAGGCGGTTTTTAAACTCAAGCAATTTTAGAATTCCATATGCAGAAATTAAAGAAAAGAATGGAACTAAAAAAATCATCCTGCTGGCTCTGTGAACAGAACCGATGAATCCTAAAAGTAACGGACCGCTAAAAAAACAAAGAACTAAAAAAATCAGGAATTTGTTTTTATCTGTAGGAGAGCCTTGCTCATTCTTAAATGACTTATAAACACCATACAGAAATAGTGGCAAAGAAGAAAGCAAAAACATACCGTGGGTTCCAGTGGAATGATATAAGATTGAATCACCTTTTATAAACAGAAATGATAGATCGAAATTTGAAATATAATAATAAACAAAATCGTAAATAGAATTAAACGCGAGAGTTTGAGTTCCAAAAACTGCTCCGGCATATTTGTAATCTAAAATCGGTGCCATTAAATAAAAAGGTAAAATTGAAAAAGTAAAAATTATAAGTGGTTTATAATTTTTGAAAGTTAATATTTTCAACTTCTTAATATAAAACAGTCCCAGATATATTAATGTCAGCAGTGTCCAAATTGGGGCTGCTGATCTCATTGATTTATGTGCATAAAAACCAATGCCTAAAGCAATTCCTGAAAGTATAAGAAATTTCATAGATTTTTTCCTTTCAAAAAGTACTATTCCCAATAGCCAGATTAAAATAAACGGTAATGGAGATATATTATCCAAAGCCAAATGAGAGTGGATTAGAATAACAGGTGTTGTAATAAATAAAATCAAAGAAAAAATTCCAAATCCTTTATTATTTGAAAAATGAGAAGCTCTCGCAGAATGCGAAGATTCATTAAATAAATATGTTCCCAAAAGAAAAATTAGAACTCCTGATAGAGAAGCAAATAAAACACTGACAAATTTAAGATTAAATAAAGAATTGCCGAATATTTTATATGCTAAAACCTGACTATATTGAGCAACTGGCTGTCGCCAATCTCGCCAGTCAAGCGATAAAATAAAAACGGGCAAAAACCTGCCATTTTCATCGCGACCTGTTTCTGAAATTAAAGATGCATTATAGCCAAAAGCAGCTTCATCAATTGTTATACCTTCGGGAATCTCAGTTAGTTTAAATGAAAAAAAGATCAGAAGTACCGCAAAAATTACGATCAATAAATAAGAAAGTTTCAAATTAAACCTTTCATATATTTCATTTTCAATTCCAAAGGAAATCGTTCAATTGCATAGCGTAGCATCGTTCGTGGCATTATTTTGTAATGATCATTAAGAAATCGTATTAATTCTTTTTCCGAAACATTTTTCCCCACTTCCCTTAGCATCCACCCAACAGCTTTTTGGATTAAGTCATGTTTGTCTTGAAGTAGAATTTCAGCAATTCTAAAAGTATCTTTGTACTCTTTACTTTTTACAATAAAAAAGAGAGTTGAAACTATAGAGATTCTTTTCTTCCAAAGGTTTTTTGATTTTGCAAATTTATAAAGCACTCTTTTATTTTCATCCATAGTAGAGATTTGCTTACCAGATAAATATGAGCCAGCAATTTTAGGCGCTGATAAATCTACCAAATCCCAATTATTAACTTTTTCTGAATTTTTGATATAAAACTCAAAAATTTCTTTTTTGCGACGATCCTCTGATTTTTGAAATTGCTCAACTAATATCAAAAGACTAATCAAGCGTTCTTCATGGATTGGGGAATTTAACAGCGTTTCAATGTCCCTAAGATTTAGATCAATAAATTTCTTAGCAATTATTCTTGACTGAGGAACCGTTAACCCTGCGAACTTATCCCCTTCTCCGTATTGCCCTTTACCTGTTTTAAAAAACCAGGCATTACTTTTTGCTCTTTCGGGATTCCCCGTCTTTAATACTTCCTTCTTTAACTCATCTATCATAAGATTAGATAGAATATAATTTATTAATGAGAAAAATCCAAGATGAGTATTTAAGAAGTTCGCTTTTTGGCTTTGAAGATGCGCTTGTATCAACTACCGGGATGGCTGTTGGAATTTCCATTGGTACTACAAATTTAAATTTTATTCTTCTTGCAGTTTTTGTAACTATCGCTGTTGAAGCGGTCTCAATGGGTGCAGGCGAATTTTTATCAGACGAGGCGGTTCATGAACTCGATAAAACAAAAACTAAAGATAATACTCTAATTTCAGCATTTGTTATGTTCTTTTCTTATGTAACGGGTGGTTTAATCCCAGTTATACCCATCATTTTACTCCCAAGACCCGAAGCAATAATTGGCTCGATAATAACCGCCTTTACCGGACTATTTGTTTTAGGATTTATAAAAGGTAAAATAGTGAAAGTTAATAAAATAAGAAGCGCTCTTCAGATGCTTTTTATCGGAGGAATAGCTGCACTAATTGGTATTGCAGTCGGATTTATACTTAAAATTTAATTGTGGAGTTCTCTTGAAAAAATGAAACTGGATATACACGAAGATTATATAAGAAGTGCATTTTTTGGTTTACAGGATGGGCTGGTTTCAACAACCGGAGTTGTTGTCGGAATTAGCGCCGGTGTAAATGATAAAGCAATTGTCGTTTTAGCAGCTCTTGTCGCTGTGACAGTTGAAGCAACTTCAATGGCAGCCGGACAATATTCTTCTGAAAAAGCAGTTCACCAAATGGATAAAACCGGAAAGCATACTGATAGCTTACTTATCGGAGCTTTAATTATGTTTTTTGCATATTTAGGTGCAGGACTCATTCCGATTGCACCGGTATTAATAGTCGGACCTCCACAATCTTCTGTCATTAGCATTATTTTGGCGTTAACAGGACTTTTTATAGTTGGTTTATTTAGAGGTTGGATTTCAAAAGAGCATCCTTTGAGAAATGCTGTGGAACTAACTATTATAGGTGGCGCTGCAACTGCTATTGGACTTGTAGTCGGTCATTTCCTGAAGATTAATTAAAGTCTATAACCCGCTTCACCGTAGACAGCCATATCCAATCCTTGTCTTTCCTCCGCCCTGCTTACTCTAAGTTCAGTAAAATAGTTAATTACTTTAAGCAAAACAAATGTTGCGAAAAATCAATATACCTCGGTGGGGTAATCTAAAGATATTGGCGCAGCATTAAATTGTTAATACAATGAAAAAAGCTGTGTATCAATTAAATCAAATACCTTCTGAAGCTAAAATCAGAAAACATTTAAAGAAGATTGTCTTTGGGAGT
>JAKFWZ010000072.1 GCA_021731695.1 Candidatus Daviesbacteria bacterium
CCAGTGACAAGTTGCCTGGTGTAGTGAGTGAATTCTGCTTCAGATTTTCACATCCTGAAATGTTCGAAAATCCCCACTACTACTTGCTAATCACATTGCATCTTGTACCAACTCGTTAATATTACCCTCAGTCGTCATTGCGAGGTGCTTTCTCCGAAGCAATCTCAGACTATCTGGGAATACAAATCAATCAACTGAGGATTCATATTTAAAATTAGTTTTATTTTGTCCTGTCTTGAGCCTCCTTTTATTTGCTTCTCCCTTTTTAAGATACGTGTATCGCAAGCTTTGCTTATTGCTTCATTAATACCTTCAAATGATTCGTAGTATACAAGCTTATCGAGGTTATGCTTTTTACTGAAACCATCAGCGAGTTTATTCTTATGTTGATAAATTCTTTTAATTAAATTTGAAGTAACTCCAATATATAGCACCGAATTGTATTTATTAGTAATTAAATACACATATGAATATTTAATCATTAAGTTCTATTTTACATTGAGTTGCTGAGATTGCTTCGTCGCTTCACTCCTCGCAATGACGAATATGTCCTTTCTTCGGTGCCGAACATAGAACCGAAGCTAATAAATCTTCACTTGATATAGATTGATCGGATTGACAGATTCGGGAATGTTTTGGTAAAGTAATTTTACAAATGCCAGCAGTACTTTATAAAAGACAAAAAGATATATTAAATTTCGTCAGAGACTATATTGATAAATATGGTTACTCCCCAACTTTAGGTGAAATCGCTGAAGCAATGGGACTCTCATCTTTAGCTACAGTTCATGAACATTTGATGGCTTTAGTTAAAAAAGGTGCTATAAGAAAATTCGAAGGCACAGTCCGCGGAATCGAACTTTTAGATGAGTTTAATGTCAAACCCCGCACTATTGAAATTCCACTTTTAGGATATATCGCTGCCGGTCAGCCAATAATGCCTTACACCGATCCCAGCGCTACAGTTTCTGTCTCTCCGCATATGGTTTCGGGCAAAAAGAAATCTTATGTTTTACAGGTAAAAGGCGATTCCATGATCGAGTCCGGAATTCTGGACGGAGATTATGTAATTATTGAGGAGCAGAACCACGCTGCAGACGGTGACATCGTGGTTGCCTTACTGGATTCCGGGCTTGCGACCCTGAAGAAATTCTTTCGCGAGCCTGACCGAATCCGGCTGGAGCCGGCAAATTCTGCAATGGATCCAATATATGCTAACTTTGGTGAAGTTCAAATTCAGGGTAAGTGTACTGGTGTAATCCGACGCTTCGATAACGATTAAACTACTGATTCAGCCTCATCTCTTAAGATATACAATATATAGTCTCTTGACAACGATTTAGTATACAAGAGTAAAATTGATTTAACCCACATTACGGAAAGAGTGGTTGGGAAAAGTAGGTAAAGTTAGTCCTAATTGTAAATTCCGTTAAGTGCCACAAAATTATTAGAGACTGTAAAAAACTGATAATCTGATTAGCTAAGTGGGGATACCCTGTCTGTTTAAGGGCCAGCGGATCATACTTGAAAAGCAGCATGTGTAGCTGTTTCTGACTGAGAAGTGACGACTTTTAGGAAAGATAAAAGTAAGTGACACAAAGTAAACAGAAAAGCCTTTTGCCCGCACAGGTAGAGGGCTTTTTCTTACCCGGAAACTTTGCAGATCATTGCCCTTTCTTAATTTTCTTTTTTTTTGTAAACTACTCTAATGGGTTTGAATTGAGAATTATTTATGGAGATATTTAGTTTTTTACTACATTTTGATGAACATTTAGCAAATTTAATTCATCAGGTTGGTGGCTGGACATATGTAGTTTTATTCCTGATTATTTTTGCCGAAACCGGTTTAGTGGTTACTCCATTCCTGCCTGGGGATTCACTTCTTTTCGTTGTCGGAACATTAGCTGGGAACGGACTCCTGAACATTTGGGTTTGTTATGTCACTCTTCTTGTGGCCGCAATAGTTGGAGATACCGTTAATTATTGGGTGGGTTATAAGATGGGCCCTAAAGTTTTCTCAAATGAAAACTCGAAAATTTTCAAAAAAGCTTACCTTGAAAAAACCCGCGAGTTTTATGATAAACACGGCAAAAAAACAATTATCTTAGCCCGCTTCGCCCCTATTGTCCGCACCTTTGCGCCGTTTGTTGCAGGAGTAGGAAAAATGCACTACGAAACATTTCTTCTTTACAATGTTATCGGTGCTTTTATCTGGGTAACCAGTTTGTTGTTTGCCGGTTATTTCTTCGGTTCACTCCCCTGGGTTCAGGCAAATTTTGAATATATCGTTTACTTTATTATCATTATTTCTCTTTTGCCGATGGTTATTGAATATATAAAACATAAACAGGGTCCTAAATTATCTAAGAAACAAATGAAACATGCAAACTATAAGGAAATGGAAGAGACAATAAAAAAGGCGGATTAGCAAATCTCCAAAAGTTAACACAAAATTTAGTATAATTCCCTCATGTTAACAATAGTTCCAACACCAATCGGCAATTTAGGCGATATAACTTTAAGAGCAATTGAAGTTTTAAAAAATGCTGATGAAATAATTTGCGAAGATTCGCGCAGAACCTCCCTGCTCTTAGCGCATTTTGAAATCAAAAAACCGCTTATTGTTTTAAATGATTTTAATGAATTTAAATCGGAAGATTTCATATTGTCCAAACTTAAAACGGGCGCAAATTTAGCCTTAGTTTCAGACGCCGGAACACCTTTAGTTTCAGATCCGGGATTTAAAATCGTGAGAGCTGCAATCGAACAAGGCTTGGATGTCGATTCTTTGCCAGGCCCGAGCTCAGTTACAACCGCATTAACTTTATCAGGATTACCACCAGATAAATTTACTTTTTTAGGATATTTACCCGAAAAAGAAGGAAAAAGAAAAACTGCTATTGAGAATCTTCAGAAAATTTCTGATATCGCTCCCCAAACTTTTATTATTTTTGTGGCTCCTCACAAGCTAATCAGAACGCTCACTGAAATAAAAGAAATTCTAAGCGATCCGGAAATTGTTTTAACGAAAGAATTAACAAAAATTCATCAAAATATTAAAAGAGGAAAAATCTCTGAAGTTTTAGCTGCTGACAAAAATCCTAAAGGCGAATATATTCTTTTAATTAATCTAGCCGCGGTGTAAATTTTTAGCAGTAATTTTTTCAAGAAATGAAACATGCTCTCGCATATGATCAACTGATTTTGCATCCACAATAAGTCCCCAAACTCCTGACTTAATAAAATAATTTAAT
>JAKFWZ010000101.1 GCA_021731695.1 Candidatus Daviesbacteria bacterium
ATATAGAAAAGATCGTTTTTCTGGTCATTTGCTTGGCTGTATAGTTAAAAGAACTATAAAAGAAATTCTTCGCGATCTTAAGTCTTCAACAGAAAACACTTAGCTATGCACCCAATTGTTATAGGCGGTCTAGTATCCTGTTTTGTTAATCTCTTAATAGGTTTTTATGTTTTAATAAAAGCTCCTCGAAGAAGACTAAATAGGCTGTTTTTTCTATTTAATATATGCATTGGCTTTTGGAGCGTGGGGTCCTTCTTACTAAATATTACTAGCCCGACTTTTTCTATTTGGGTTCTCAGAGGGAGCTATGTTTTTTCCATTCTTATTGTTCCTGCTTTTTTCGGATTCGTCGAGTCTACATTAAACATTCGTATTAATAAAATTATAAAAAGCAGCATCTATGCTGCTACTGCAATTTTTTTATTTTTCTTACCGACCAATCTATTTATTCAAGGAATACTGGAACTTAAGGATGGAACCTTGCTTTCTTCGCCAGGCATTGTCTACTATTTTTACATACTGTATTTTATTTCGACATGCAGTTATGGTCTATTGATTTTGTTTTTGTCTTTAAAGGTTTTAGATGGCATTCGGCTTTTGCAATTAAAGTACATTGTAATTGCTTATTCGATCGCTTTTTTAGCGGGCTTCGACTATTTCCTTACCGTTCTGGGGGCTCTAAAGACTTTTCCGATCGACGATTATATTCTGTTACTTCCATTCTTTATTCTTTGTTATTCAATTGTAAAGTATCAATATCTAGATATAAAAGTTGTTTTTACAAGGGCTGGAATATTCTTATTAGTATATTCTTTAGTTTTGGGCATTCCCGTGTGGATAGGTTTTAAGTTACTAGGAAATGGAATATGGTTATATCCAATGATAATAATGGGGGTATTTGCTACCAACGGACCGTTTATATACTTATATTTCCAAAAAAGAGCTGAAGATGCGCTGCTTCAAGAACAACGCAGATATCAAATGACTTTGCGTCAAGCTTCCGCGGGAATGGGAAGAATTAAGGATTTAAAGAAATTGTTAAGTTTAATAGTTCACATTGTTACACGTGCTGTACGACTGGAGCACGCCCTAATTTATGTACATGATAGTTTGAAACAACAATTTTCTTTAGGTTCTTATAAAAGGAGAAAAATTTATACAAATTTTGTCAAATCTTTCCCGGATCATTCTCCGTTATCTGACCATTTAATTCAGATTAGCGCTCCCATTATCTATGAAGAAATCAAGTTAAAATCTCAGGACATTAATAATAAGCATCTCATCGAGGTTGTTAAAATTATTGAAAATCTTGACGGAGAATTGATTGTTCCTATTCTTATCGAAAAACGTCTACTTGCCATTGTCGTTTTGGGAAGGAAAGAATCTGGGAAAGTTTACTCAGAGGATGATATTTCGGTTTTTTCAATTCTTGCAAACCAAACCGCCCTAGCCATCGAAAATGCCCAATTTTATGAAGAAATGAAGAAAACCCACGAGCAGCTATTTCAAGCGGAAAAGATGGCGACGATCGGAACGATGGCGGATGGGCTTTCTCATCAAATTAATAACCGTTTCCATGCCTTAGGCTTTATTGCAGGAGATGCACTGGACACAATCAAGATGAGTAAAAATCAACCTATCCCGGATGGCTTTAAAGAGATCATGTCCGATTTGGAGAGAGCTTTTGTTCGAGTGCAAGAAAATGTTATCCAAGGAGGTGAAGTTGTCCAGGGTCTTTTAAAATACACCCGAAAGGGTGACACTGGGTTTACAGCAGTTGACTTTGACCAAGTATTTAAGGCCGCCTTGGAAATGGCTCAATTTAAAATTAAAACACAGGAATTAAGAATTGAGAAAAAATATGATGATAAGATACCAAAAATAAAAGGAAATTTTACCCAACTGCAGGAAGTGTTTTTTAATTTAATTGATAATGGCTATGACGCTATGATGCAGCGAAAGAGTGAAAAGCAAGAGGCGGGATTCCAGCCCACACTGTGTATAACGGTTAAACAGGAGGATAACTTTCTCGAGGCGGTTTTTGCCGATAATGGCATTGGAGTTAAAGATGAGGACGTGCATAAATTATTTACCCCGTTTTTTACGACTAAACTTTCTAGTAAAAAGGGCACAGGTTTGGGGCTGTATGTCATAAAGAAAATCATAGAAGAGAACCATTCCGGTACGGTGGAGATGGCATCTCAATATATGGCTGGAACACAAATGAAACTCCGCCTGCCTATTGCAGTCGAATAATTTACGAATTATGTTTTGCAAATCGAAAAGTTAAGCATAAACTAAAAATTGGGAAGGTATCTATAGGATTTTAATATGCCTAAAATGCTTATTGTAGACGACGAAAGTGACGTTCGCGAATTCGCGAGGAGCTTCTTTAGAAAAAGAGGGATCGAGGTGCTGACCGCGTCGGGCGGCCTCCAGGCCCTTGATTTGATTGGCAAAGAGAATCCTGACCTTGTATTGCTGGATATAAGGATGGAAGAGATGACGGGGATTGAAGTTCTCCGTCGGTTGCGACAAAGCAACGCCAAAACAAAAATTATTATGGTCACCGGAGTAGAAGAGGAGGAAACAATAAAGGAAGCCAATACGTTGGGGGTCGTGAGTTATATCCATAAACCCTTAATACTTGAGGAACTGGAAAAAATTGTTTTGGCTCAACTTAAACAGATCTCGTAATGTCAGTAAAAATTGATTATAAGAAGGAACTCGAAGCCGCGTCGAAAGGGATGATATTAATCCATGATCCGCGGCTTTTAATTAAATTGATCCTTCGTTCTATCGTGCAAAGGGTGCGCATTCAACACGCCGGCATGATCCTTTATGATCCTATAAAAGATGCGTATGTTCTTTCGATCTCCAGAGGGGAAGCCGGGTCAAGAATACCCGAGGGTTTTGTCCGTTTTGATAAAAAAAATCCAATCATTAAATTTTTTAGCCAGAAGGAATATAAGTATTTGGTCGAAAACCGCAATGCCCTCGTATCTGAAGATATTAACAAGATGATCTGGAAGGAGAGTGTGATTTCGAATGGCAACGGCACTAAAGAGCTTTTACATGAAGTAAGCTCACAAATGCCCAAGTTAAATGCCGTGGCCTGTGTTCAAGCGTATTATCAACATACTTTGTTGGCCATTTTGCTATTGGGCCAAAAACATGATGGCGGTCGGTTTGACCAAGAAGAGTTGGATTTTTTTTCTGCCTTAGCCTCCGACGTGGCCATGGCGATTCG
>JAKFWZ010000079.1 GCA_021731695.1 Candidatus Daviesbacteria bacterium
AAAGAATTAATAAACGAATCTTCTGAATTAACAGCAATAATGACTTCCTCAAGGAATTCAGCTATTAAAAATCAAAAAGGTAGTAAATAACTAAGAAATTGTGATATAATTAATAAAATGGTTAAGTAATTTTTGTCATTTTTGTTCATTTATTTAACTTTTGTCATTTTGTTTATGCAATATCCAGTTCCACAATTTACAGAGGTGGAAGATAAGCTTATTGGCTCTTTGTCTTTAAAGCAATTTGGGATAATTTTTGTTGCCGGTATTTTTATTTTTACCGGCTACAGCGCCACTAAAAGTATTTTAGTTTTAATTTTTTTAAGTTTAGTTTTTGGCATTCCTGCTTTAGGTTTGGCTTTTGTAAAAATAAACGGTCGACCAATCTATTTACAATTTAAGTCCATATTAAATTTTTTTACTGCGCCTAAATTTATGGTTTTTCATAAACAAGTTTTAGACTTTTCTTCATCAGTAAAGCTAAAAGATGTTGAGCTGAAAAAGCCTGACGCTACTGACAAATTAAGTCCGGGCGACACAAAAAGTCGTTTAAATGAAGTGCGGGTTATTTTACAAAAACAGCAGGAAGAGGAAGAGCAACTGGCTAAAAAAATGTGAATTATGAAGTAATAGAAGCGAAGAAAGACGCGAATAGCAGAAAAGCGAAAATAAACGCTGCGTCTAACTTCGCTTGAATAATTCGCGTTTTGGTTCGCATCTATCAAATATGGATATGCAAAAGAAAAATAAAATAGTAGGCAAGAGCACCCAAAGCTTTTTGCGTATTGGGGAAATTAAGAACGATACCGTGGTTTTGGAAGACGGTACTTTGCGCGCGATTTTGGCTGTGGCATCCACAAATTTTGACTTAAAGAGTCAAGAGGAGCAGGAAGCGATGATTTATAACTACCAGAGATTTTTAAATTCCTTGGATTTTTCCGTGCAAATGTTAATGCAAAGCCGAAAAATGGAAATTGGCGCGTATATAGAAAAGCTAAAAAAAATTGCGGAAAAGCAAACCAATGAATTATTAAGGGTGCAGACCGTTGAATATACTGAATTTATTAGTCGGTTAATAGAAAACGCCAGCATAATGAATAAAAATTTTTATTTAATTGTGCCTTTGGGCACAAATGTAAACCCAAGCCCTGCTGGGTTTTTTTCCAGAATATTTGGGGGAGGAAAAGCCAAGGAAGCAGCGGAAAGAATAACTAATTTTGAAAAAGCCAAAGAAGATTTAGACAATAGAGTTCAGTCTGCCTCTGGCGGACTTTCGCAAGTGGGGCTTAAAGCTAGTAGACTTAAAACAGAAGAAATTATGCAACTTTATTATAATTCATATAATTTTGAGTCTGGCCCGGTAATAGATGCTAAAAGCCTCGGGGATATTAAGTTGTCGGAAATTGAGTTATGAATTATGAAGTAGGAATTAAGAATTAAGCAAAAAGGTTAAATAATTGACAAGCGGTTGAAAAAGGGATTGTAAATTATGGAATCTCCAAAAAGCACAATAAAATCTTTTACAGACTTAGACGCTTGGAAGGAAGGTCGCCGTCTGGTTTTGATGGTTTATGATTTAACTAAAAAATTTCCAAAAGAGGAGATATTTGGTTTAGTTATTCAGCTTCGCAGGGCAGTTGTCTCTATAACTTCTAATATTGCCGAGGGATTTAGTAGGCAGTCGTATAAAGACAAATTGCATTTTTATGTTATTGCTTTAGGCTCATTAACAGAAGCTCAAAATCAGCTTTTTATCTCAAAAGATTTAAAATATTGCACGGCTGAAGAATTTAGTAAAATTGCTGAACAAACCATTAAAGCTAGTAAAATACTCAATGGACTGATTAAAAGTTCTAAAACCCTAATTCCTAATTCTTGATTCATAACTCATCTATGAGCATATTTAAACCAAAATCAGCCGAAGAATTGGCGGAAAAAAAACAAAGGCTTCAAGAATTGGAGAGCGAAGCTAATGCCGGTAAAAGACTTCAGGAAGTGGAAAAAACTTACCGTGAAGGCCTTACTACGCTAAAAGATTTAATTGCGCCTTCGGCTTTAAGTTTTCAAAATTCGCACTTTGAGCTTAACGGAAAATTTGCTCGCAGTTTTTTTGTGCTGGCATACCCTAGGTATTTGTCATCTAATTGGCTGTCTTTTGTGATAAATGCCGAAGGCGCTCTAGATGTGTCTATTTTTATTTATCCTATTGATTCTGAAACCATTTTAAAAAAATTAAAATCAAAAGTTGGCGAAATTGGCTCCCAAATGGCAATGAATAACGAAAAGGGTCAAGTCCGGGACCCAATGCTCGAGACTGCCTATAAAGATGTAGAAGGCTTGCGCGATTCTTTAATTCAGGGCACAGAGAGGTATTTTAGAGTGGCAATTTATTTTACAGTTTACGCTGACACTTTAAAACAGCTTGACGAATATTCCGCTTCTTTGGAATCTAGTTTGGGTTCTAAATTAATAATTACCAAGCGGACTATTATGCAAACTCAAGCTGGGTATAATTCTACCTTGCCTTTGGGTTTGGACGAATTAGATATTGGCAATAATATGAACACTGGCCCGCTTTCCACTACTTTTCCTTTTGTGTCTTCTGACTTAACCGGCAATGACGGAATTTTATACGGAATAAATAGGCATAATAACAGTTTAATTTTGTTTGATAGATTTGCCATGGAAAATGCTAACACTGTTGTATTTGCCAAATCCGGAGCTGGAAAATCTTATGCTATCAAACTGGAAATTTTAAGAAGCTTAATGATAGGCACAGAAGTTATTGTAATTGACCCAGAGAATGAATATAAACATTTGGCAGAGGCAGTGGGCGGGACTTATTTGAATGTGTCTTTAAATAGCGATTCTCGCATAAATCCTTTTGATTTGCCCGGAGGTATGGAAGGCGAGGACAATGCAGATATTTTGCGCACCGCTGTGGTTAATTTGCTTGGGCTCGCTAATTTAATGGTAGGCAAATTAAACCCAACGGAAGAAGCATATTTAGACAAAGCCATTTGGCAAACTTATGCAAAAAAAGATATAACTTCAGATTTGCAGGATTTTAAAAGCGTGGAAATGCCCACAATGAATGATTTGCTGGAAATTTTATCCGGTACTGTTGGCGCGGAAAGTTTGGCGCAAAGGTTTATGAAGTATACAGAAGGCACTTTTGCCGGACTTTTTAACAAACCAACCAATGTGATTTT
>JAKFWZ010000062.1 GCA_021731695.1 Candidatus Daviesbacteria bacterium
GTTTATTTGTTCGCTTTTTAGTTCTTCTTTAGAAGAATTTATATAGGAAATAATAACAGCAATCGTCACAAAAAATGCGAGCAACCCTATAAATATTAAAAAAATTTTTATTCGTTTATCCATTTATCTTTGCTCCTTACATAAATTATATAAAGCCATTCTTTCCTGTAAATACTTTTCTTTGTTTGGCACATTGCCAATATATGCCTGAAAACCGCCTTCAACTTGACCTTGAGCTTTGGCAATATTAATGCTTAAATAATTTGCAGTTAAATCTAAAGCAACTTCAGGCTTAACTAAATCCTCAACCGTATACCAATTGTCCAAAATATTCCTACTCGGAATTTGATTATTGGGAAAATCCTGCCATTTTTGATAATTATTTCCCGGGTTTCTCGAATAATACAGGGCGTCATGCTTTGCGTAAATTGCCCATTGAGTCAATCCAATTCCATAATTGCATTGGTTCCAATTAAAAGCATAATTCGGCCAAGTGCCCCCCGCGCCCCCAGGACAATATTGCGGCTGTCCATTTTCCGCGCAACCGCAACCAATAATTTTATCTTGTCCGCCAGACTCTTTTTGCACCACAACCTTTAGCACACAAGCATCCATACTGTATAGCTGTGCTTTTGTATTTATTAACGCTGTCCATTTTTCCGTGCCAATTAATGCCCCAGGAGTATTATTACTGGCTTGAAATTCACCACGACCAGTAGCAACGCTTGTAACAGTCCTGCCCACAGATGAACTGTTAAAAGACGCGCAAAACGAATCATTTATACCGTAATCACCCTTTGAAAAATAACCAAGCTTAGCACTACAAATGCCCCAAATTATAGTTGATAACAGCACAACTATTAAAAAAATCAAAGCGATTACCGCAAAATTCATAGCCAAAATATGCCCTTTAACCTTCCAACTTAAACGCAATTTCAAATTTCCAATATCAAATTTTTCTTTTAAACCTGTTGGAATAGCCGGCATTTTTTTTATTATCCATTGGGTAATTTTAGATGTGCTAGCAAAAACTTTTGGACCAGCTATCCACAAAATATCTCCTAAAATCGCTCCAAGCAATATTGATGTTCCAAAACTTGGCAACAATGCGCCCCATAAAGCAAAAGCAACTTTATTCAAAATAGAATCCAGTGCTTTATTTACTATTTGTTCCGCTTCTTTTATATTAAAACTTTTTACTCCCTCCCTACTTTGAGCAATCTGTCTTGCTTTTGCAAAAGGATCAAGTTCTGCGCCTTCAGCAAATTCCCCTGGTTTTTGATCAAGCTGATCTTCGGGCTTTTCTTCTTTTTTTTCTCTTTGCTCTTCCAGTTGTTGCCCCACAGATTGGGGAGGGATCGAAGGGGCGCCACTGCCTTTTTCTGGCAATTCTTCTTTATTTGCTTTATCTTCCCCCACTGGCAAAACAACCGACAATTTTGATGACACATCCAGCCCCACACCAGTCTTTTGTTTTTCTAATTTACTAGATTCCCCAGACGAAGCTAAAATGTTAGATTTAGAAATTTTCTCCTCACCTGATAACGATGACCCACTAGTAGATTTTGGTATATTAACAGGAGCAATTGGATGACCAACATGATCCCTACCAGCTTGTGGCGAAGGCACGCCTTCAAAACCCTTATCATGACCCTTTATTACCGCTAATAGTTCAGCAATTCCCTCGGGGGGTGTTGGTTTAGCTTCTTTTTCTGGCTTTTGTCTATCTTCCGACTTCTTTGAATCCTCTCTTTTTAAGACTTCATCTGACTCTGTCACAACTTGTTCCTTATGCTTTGATAAATTTGATGAATCCGTTTTGATTTGCTCAATTTTAACTTTGCTTTCAGGCGTTTTAGGACTATCAGATTGTTTTAATTCTTCTGCCGGAGCATCTTTGCCTCCTGTTTCAACTTTTGGCTTTTCTTGCGCCTCTTGCTTAACAACATCTAAAGCATTTTGAATTTTTTCCGGCTGATTAGGTTTTGATTTCTCCTGTTCTATTACCTGAATTAATAATTCTTTATCATCTGCTGATAAATTATTAACATCCCCTTGTGACAATGCTTCTAATATCCTACCTCGTGAACCTTTAACATCCGGAATGGAATTATTTTTTTCCAGCTGTTCACCAACAATATTCGCGCTATCTTTTATATTTACTTGAAATTTAGTATCTGTATCTTTGGGCGACTTTGCCTGCGCTTCTACTGATACCTCTGCCCTTACCCCAACTTCACCCAAACCCGATAACGGAGCTTGGGTTTGACCACCTCCATCACTAACTTCACCCTCAACTTTTTGCGTTTGACTAACAGACGCCTGCCCACCTCCTCCGGAAACTGTTTGGGAAATTTTCGCGGATGATGAAGCTGACTGCTTACCTGCTACTTGCCCCACCGAAGCATTACCAACAATTTTAGAAGCTGTCTTTAGTTCCCCTTCTGATCTTAAACCAATATTTTTTGCAAGGCTTTGCAGAACAAGATGGTCTGTACTATTTAAACCGCTTAAATCTCCTTTTTGTAAAGCAACTTGAATATTCTGCTTAATTTGCAAATCGGAAATTGCAAGAGGATTATTGTCTATATATTCACCCACCAATTCTGCACTCTGCCTAAATTGTTCAGGCGTAAATTTCGTTTCAACTTCCTGTTCTAATATTGCTTCTGCTTGCGCTGATTTTTCATCCTCACCCAAATCTTCCAATGTTGTTTGTGACTGTTCATCTGCATCATTATCTGCTTCTAATGTTTGCTCAGCTAATTTTTCAGCAAGACCCTTACCAGCAGTATTGGCAATTTCTTTAGCTGATGGAGTTTTCTTTTTTTCCTCTTTTTTTACTTTGCCAATCCCCAAACCTTGTTTTACTGCTGAAGCCGCTCCACCCATTATTTGCCCGGCAGATTCTGTCATTATTCCGGCTAAATTTATTCCTGCTCCCGGTTGTACTAATCCTGTTCCATCCTGTTTTATCCCAGCGCCACTTGCGCCTGCAATTTGCGACCCTTCATCTTGATTTTGTTCATTAATCTTTTGTTTTAATGAATAACTAGCATACGGAGCAATAACC
>JAKFWZ010000004.1 GCA_021731695.1 Candidatus Daviesbacteria bacterium
TTTGACCTGAGCTACGATTTGAATCCATTGTCGCGCCACCGTAAAAAATAGCAGATACTCCGCTCTGTGGGCCATACACATCCAATCTGCTCAATGGACTCGTCGTCCCGATGCCGACGTTGCCGCCACTTTTCATCAGTAACAAATTACCAAACCCGCTTGCCACATTTGCAATTTCCGCAGCCGAATAATATGTAGATTGATTGTAATAATACAAACCCAACTTATCTCCCGCCGTCCCGTTCCCCCCATTCGCAATTAAACTTAAATCATTATCAAGAGAACCTGTCATAACACCAGCAGGAATTTCACCTATTGCACTTATATTTGGTTGAACATAAAAAGTATTTGTGTCTTTTACCATTAACTTTTGCGTTGGATTTGTAGTCCCAATTCCAACGTTTCCATTTGGATTTATATAAAATCTAGATGTCCCGGCTGTTATAGGATTACCTCCTATGGCAGTACTTTGTCTAATATCAAAATCCCCGTGTGCTACGGTCGCATTTGCCATTACCCAATTCCGCGCCCCAGAATTAGCATTACTCGAGTACAAATAAAATCCTGGATTACTTCCCGAGGTCATCCTGATCCCACCATATGTACCGGTAGTACTAACTTCCAATAATTCGCTCGGTCCCGTCGTCCCGATACCGACGTTGCCTCCGCCTTGGACTACCAATCTTCCCGTTGTCCCATCATTCGCCCAAATAGCCAAACTATTACTCGTACTTTGTCCCGCACCCTCTCTAATATTTTCAGTAGTTACACCCGTTGAAGCAGTGGCATCGTAAACATTCAAGGTTCCATTATATACTCCGCCAAGTCCCGCATTTCTACCAATCCAAACCGTATTTACATTTCCCGGCTGAATAGCAAAATATGATGCATTTCCACCTGCTCCGCCGTAAATGGTAAAATTATGGCTGTTGGCTTGATCTACTAACTTGACACCGTTGCCAAATGAAAACACAGAAGCACTTGTTGTCAAACCCGTTACAACTATGTCCGCCTCTCCACCAGTAGACTGCACTGTCAAGCCTTTAGAATCACTTGCTGTGACAATATGCAAGTTATCGGTAGGTCCCGTCGTCCCGATGCCCACATTCCCAGCAGGAGTAATTTTTAAAACACTCGTCCCTGTGCTACTAGCAACATCAAGCAAATCATTAGCTCCGGCTGTTCCTTGCAAAGAAAGTTTGGCTACTGGGGTACTCGTCCCAATACCAATGTTACCGGTTCCATTAAATATGACACCTCCCGTTCCGTTATAGAAATTAAATGCGCCATTGGTATTAGGTGCAATATTTAATTTTGTTACCCCATTTCCGTTATCATATAATTCAATATTATTTCCTGATTTATAAATTTGCCAAGCTGTTCCCGCTCCGTCAAATCTAACATTGCTACTAAAAGAAACAACACCATTGACTGTCAAAGGATAACTCGGAGTTGCTGTTCCTATCCCCACATTCCCCCCTTGGGTAACTGTGAGCAGTTGCGTACCTATGGATGAAGCTATAGTAAATGGATTAAGACCACCACTACCAACAACAGCCAAAGAGGCTATGGGCGAAGTAGTTCCTATGCCAACATTGGAATTAAATATTGCGGTGTTGTGGGCGACTATGCCGTTGCCAACAAAATTATGTGTGCCTTCCACTTCTATGTCATAAACTTGCTTGCGACCAGTATCTTTTATGGAAACGATTTTTTCCCAACCATCAATGGTCGCTATTTTCATGCCCGGCTTTAATTCGTTAACCTTAAGCCATTTCTGCTTGCCTTTTGAAACATCTAATAATATAATATTGGTGTTGGTGGCGCAGACAGAGTCTGTATCCGCCTTTTTATTTTCCTTAGATAAAACGGATTTTCCAGCCAATTTTTGGCTTGACCTTGACAAATCTTCTACATCTGCTATAATATTTGTATTAAAGAGCTGAGGGATAACCTCTGCGCAAGCAGTTGGAAGTTCCCGACGTCTTACCAACTCCCCAGCAATGGGGATTTGCGAGAGAGACAGCTCTTTTTTGCTTGCCTTAATTCCCCGTTCAGCTTGCGTGCCCAGCCAAGCGCAAGAAAGGAAAAACTTTTGTCCGCCGTTAATAGCGCTAATAATCACCCTGACCAAAACATATTCAACCACAATCTTAAGCTCCCAATACTCCACAATGAGATTGGGTTTTTTTATTTCCCGATGATGGATTATATTTTTAGCCCCGCTTAAAACATAAGGAACGCGCGACAAGACAAAAAATCGGCTAATTAACTCATTTAATGTGCGCTTTTTTTCCACAAAATGATTCCAGCCGGTATGAGTAAAAGCAATGGACGCATCTTTAAAAGCAGGGCATCCTAAAGTTTTATCATGAAGAGTTCCAAAATAATATTCCCGCGCCAACTTTTCCGTATATTCAAAAGACAACTTCTGGATAAAGTTTACATCTTGTCGGGCTTTGGCTATAATATTTTCTAATGTTACCCCGAATCCAAAGTTCTGGGATATTTTTTTATCATCCTGAGATACAAGATACGGGTGCTCGCCAGTAGTTTCTATACTCTTGCCACTTTGCGTAACCAAGCGATAGGTTTCCTGAATGCCTTTGTCAGCCAACTGGTTAATTTTATGATATTCAAACTCCCCGGTCTGTTCGTTTAAAGACAAAACTTCGTCCCCTGCTTGAATGTCTTTAATAGCAACTTCTTCCCAGTCCTCAATCTCCTCGCCATTAAGCCCTTTGCGTCTTCGTCTTCTCCTTAACTTTGTATCCCCGGTAACACACTGCCCGGCAATATGAATAATCCCAACTGGTGAACTGGTGCCTATGCCTATGTTGCCGTTTTGCATAACAGTAAGCAGTTGTGTACCGGTAGAAGAAGCAATAACAAAAGGATTAACCCCGGCAGAGCCTTTAACAGCTAAAGTGGCTATGGGGGAAGTAGTGCCTATACCTAATCTATTGTTAGTGTTATCCC
>JAKFWZ010000029.1 GCA_021731695.1 Candidatus Daviesbacteria bacterium
TTTGGCGAGCGGACCCTATGGGTAAATTTCTACCACCTCCCCCGCCTAATCGGCGGGTACTCCTTCCCTCGACGAACTCGGGACAGGCTCTATTCTAGGAGGAGATGACTGCGCACGACTTTATTTATAATCACTCACTATTTTATATGACTCTGTGTATTTAGTTGAAGACGGACTTCTGGGATTTTCCCAGAAGTCCGTCTTCAAGCAAAGTCTGATGAAATAATTTTTAAAAAGCAGTGTAGTAGTAAGTGAACACCTAGGAATGTTCTTTATCATATAGTTGTCCTGACTCTAAAAACAATCAATGGATCCCGGATATCCCTCCAAGGCATCGGGATTCCGGGATGACAAGACAGGCATATTTAGAATCCTACCACTATATAATCGCATTTTGCGCAAAATGCGGGAGCAATGATAGAAACAAACTACCTCTAAAGTCAAGCTGATGAGGTATCAACTCCCCCTTTCCCTTAACTCCCCCAGCCCCTCTTTGGAAAAGAGGGGGGTAAGCAAGGGAAGGAAAACTGCAAGGGTAGCAGCAGAGCTCGGGAGGGATTGAAGAGAATAAATCATTAACAAGGAAAAAAACTTATGAAAAAATATTTGAATAAAAAATTGTTTGCCTACACAATTTTACCAATAATGGTATTTGTGTTGGTGGGGGCAGGCACAGCTTCTGCTCACGGTAATTTTATGGGCTTTGGCAGTAATGCCACTCCGGCAGAAATTGCCCAAATGCAAACTAAAAGATTTAACGAAGAAGCTAGTCTTTTAGGAGTTAGCGTGGACAAAGTAAAGCAAGCTTGGGCAGAAGGTAAAACTTTAAAAGAATTGGCTTTGGCAAATGGCATTACAGCCGAGCAATTAAAGTTAAAATTAGCAACTGCTAAACAACAACAAATGAAAGAACGATTTGCGACTTTGGTAAGCCAAGGGGTTATTACTCAAGCCCAGGCTGATTTGCGATTGTCTTTTATAGATAAACAGGCTCTTAAAGGCAAGGCTGGCAGAGGACATAGGTTTGGGAAATAGTATAAAGGACAACTAATAACTAATAACTAATAACTAATAACTAATAATTGATAACTTGATTAAGCAAGCTTGAGTCCGACCTCTATATCTTATTAACCCCGCCGATTGGCGGGGTTTGTTTTGAGGGTCTGTTGCCAAATGACATTTTGACTGAAATTTCATAATTGTGGCATCTTGTCTCAATCCGCCAAATCGGCGGACCGCTTATCCGTTGGATAAACCCCGCTCCAATTCCCATAAAAGCTTAATATCCAATTTTATAGTTTTTGGAGCAAAAGCAGTAATTAATAGTCTTGGTGTGTAAGGGAATTGGGGCGGGGTAAACATCCCTCCTACGCTAAAGCTTCGGCGGACAAGCAAAATTTATTTAAAACAATCTGCCTAAAATTCTTAAATTTCATCTCAAAAGCCCATTTGGTGAGCAGTCCCTGAAATAAATGCTTGAATAAGTTGTAGTATATTAGATGGGGGCAAGTCTATCAATATAGTTTATAATAGGACAGATATGTCGTATAGGACGGATGTGACCAATAGGAAAATAGGGTTAATTTCAAATATCAAATTTTAAATAATAAATTTCAAATGGAATTTTTAAAAAAATTGCTTAAGAAAAAATCAATAGTATTTGTTTTGGTAGTGGTGGTCCTTTATGGCGGGTATTCAATTTATAAAAATATTACCAAAGTTGAAGCTGAAACAAAATATGTTACCCAAGCAGTGCAAAAGGGCGCATTAATTATTTCGGTTAGCAGTACCGGACAGGTGACGAGTTCTAACCAGGTGGATATTAAGCCAGCAAATTCCGGAAAAATTACTTCAGTTAGAGTAAGGCCTGGGCAGGAAGTTAGGGCCGGAAATGTGATTGCCACTTTGGATACGCAAACTGCGAGCCAACAAATTAAGCAAGCTCAAGTGGCAATAATGCAAGCTCAAGTTGCGTATGACAAACTGGTGGGCGGGGCAACCAGCAGTGATTTGCTTTCCAGTAAATTAGCTTTGGAGTCGGCCCAGAATGCATTTGCCAAAGCCAAGACGGATTTACAAATAATAATTGAAGAGCAAAAGCGCGCAGTTGCCAAGGCTTATAACACTTTGCTGAATTCCGGATTGGCTTTGACGCAAAACGACACCAACACAACTGCCACACTAACTTTAAGCGGGACTTATAACGGCACAGTGGAAGGAAGTTTTGTTGTTAGTTTTTATTCAACCGGATCCGGAACTTTTTATCAAGTTAGCGGTTTGGGTTCAAATAGCGGGACTATTAGCAGTGGCGCGCCTTTGCCTTTGGGTAATGGTTTGTTTATGACAGTTTCTCAAACCGGAAAAATAGATACTTCTACCAAGTGGACAATGGATGTGCCCAATAAAACTTCCGCGAGCTACGCCACAAATTTGTATGCTTATGAGTCTGCGCTTTTGACTCAAACTAAAACCGTGGCTTTAGCAGAAGACGCTATAAAAACTGCGGAAAATAATTTGAAAAAAGCGCAAAATGATTTGGATGCAAAATTAATTCCAGCGGAAAATACGGACATTCAGAGCGCAAAAATTCAAATTGAATCTGCCAAATTGCAACTCTCAGCAGCGCAAACTGCTTATGGAAATAATATTGTTACAGCTCCGTTTGCCGGAATAATAGCAAGTTTGGAAGCAAGACTTGGGGACCAAGCCAGTAGCGCTACGGCTTTGGCAACAATAATTACCAAAGAAAAAATTGCGGAAATTTCTTTAAATGAAGTAGATGTGACCAAAATTAAAGTTGGTCAACAAGCCACACTTACTTTTGACGCAGTTGAGAATTTGAGTTTGACCGGCAAAGTTCGGGAAGTAGGTTTAATAGGAGTGGCTACCCAAGGCGTGGTTTTGTATACGGTAAAAATTGGTTTTGATACTGACGACGAACGGATAAAACCTGGTATGAGCGTGTCG
>JAKFWZ010000007.1 GCA_021731695.1 Candidatus Daviesbacteria bacterium
GAATAGAGCCTTGCGCCAAAACCAAATAATCATAAGGCAGTTGCATGGTCTTTGCTTCCACAAACTTTTCAGCCGAATGGACAGACTTAACTTCAGCTTGAATAAATTTAACCCCGTATTTTCCTAAATTTTTCCAAAATGACAAAGCAATACTCTCTTTTAATTCCCCCATTGTTGATAATCCTTCAGTTGCCGAAGCCACTTCGTACAAATTGGGAGTAAATAAATGATACTCTTCTTTATCAATAACCGTAATATCAAAAGACTTAAGTTTAGATAGCCTCATAGCCAAACCCAAACCTGCGAATCCTCCGCCTAAAATAATAATTTTTTTCATTTTTTGTTTCAATTATGACTTACGGCTGGCGCAAAAGATGGTTCCCATTGTGGCTAAGATAGTCGCTGATATTAAAAATATGCTTGATATTTTTCAGTAGGGGGCGGTCGCGACCGCCCCCTACACCTTGTCTAAACACAATGGGAACCATCAAGAGCGTAAGCCCTAAAATAGATAAACTTAATTTAAGTATAGCAACAATTAATAAAATCCTTAAACTCTTAATTTATTTTCGCTTGTCTGATAGAATCATCCCATCCTTCATTTCAATAATTCTTTGAGCCACTTCGGCAAATTCCTGTTCGTGAGTTATCATAATTATAGTTTGTCCTTGGTTATGTAAATCCATAAATACTTTTAAAACTTCGCCCGAGGTTTTGGTGTCCAAATTTGCTGTAGGTTCATCGGCAAAAATAATTTTAGGATTGTGGGCAATAGCCCGGGCTATGGACACTCTCTGTTGTTGTCCGCCGGACAGTTGGCTTGGTAAATTTTTTGCCTTATCTCCTAAACCGACTCTATTTAAAGCCTCAAAAGCTTTAGCATTAGCATTCCTCTTGCTTAAACTTTGCATTAAAAGCGGTAAGGCCACATTTTCGAGTGCAGTTAATTCAGGGAGTAGCGCGTAGTCTTGAAAAATATACCCCAATTCATTCAGCCGTTTTAGAGTTTTTTGACTTTGAGTTAGACCCAAGGTAGGCTGATTGTCTAAAAATATTTCTCCGGAAGTTGGGTCGTCAAGTAAAGACAGTTGATAAAGCAAAGTGGACTTACCTGCGCCCGAAGGTCCAATTATAGCCACAAATTCTTTTTCCGCAATAGTTAAGTCCACCTCTTTTAAAGCGGTAAAAGCCAAATCCCCTTGGCCAAAAATTTTAGTTAATTTTTCTGCTCGAATCATAAAATAGTTGTTGGAACTTAGTCTTTAGTTTGCTACACTCCTAACTTCGCTACAACCTACACCCTACCAACTACAACCTATTTCTATTATCTGCCAAGGATAGCATCAAGAGTATTTTTACGGATAATTAATTTTGCCGGCAAGTAGCCTGCAAATAAAGTAATGCCCAATAAAATTAACACTCTAATTGCCGCGCCGGTTGGAGTTACCACTAAAATTCCGTCGGAAAAAGGAAAATCAATTGGATTTTGGTCAAAAAACGGTTTTAAAAAACCAAAAGTTAAAATTAAACCTATCCCAGAGCCAACCACCCCATAAAATAAAGCTTGAAAAATATAAGAATATTGAATGGCAGACGGGGTAATGCCAATGCCTTTCATAATTCCAATAAACTTCCTCTTGGTGACTGCATTAATAAAAATTACTATAAAAACAGTTATAGATGCCACAACCAAAGCTATAGAAGACAAAGCATTACCTAAGACTTGGAATGTAGTTTCTATATTTCGTAAAAAAGAAGGTATGGCTTCGTCTGTGGTTTGAATTCTTGCCGAATAACCGCCCATAAAATTTTTAAGTTCTAAAACCAAATCCGGAGCAAAGCTGTACTCTGTCCGAATAGCAATTTCCTGAACTTGTTCTTTATTGACTTGAATTAAAGATTTTAAATCCGTATCCAAAACAAAAAATCTGGTTGAAATTTCATCCACCTTGCTTTTTACCAAACCTTTAACAATAAAATCTCTGCTTACTACTTGACCATCTGCGCCAGTAAGCGAAACTCGCGCCTTAGAACCCACATCAAGCCCGGTTAGTAAATCCAACCCCGGAATATTTGCGTCTGCAAAAGAAGAATATTCTTTTAATAAATTGGTGCCTAATAAAATATAACCTTCATCGCCCTTTTGCAAATTTTGGCCTTTTATAACAAAGCGTGAGAAACCGGTTAAGGCTTCTTCTTTTACCGGGTCAAACCCTACTAACCTGGCGCCAATTTTGTTAGCGCGTTCTTTTGGTTTAGGATTTTCAGTTAAAGTGCCTAAAACCTGGGCGCTTAGACCCAAACGGGGGGAATACGCTTCTACTTTTGGATGCTGAGCCAAATACGACAACAGAGCTGGAGAATTTTCTATATAATCTCTGCCGGAAGCCGCGGTTATAATTACTTCACCGGAATAACTTTCTCTAAATTGTTTGAATGAACCGGAAATTAAGCCTACCAATAGCCCGGAAACTACTACTAAATTTAAAAATGCCAACATTAAAATAAACACAATTAGACCCGTGGTCCATTTGCTAGTTCTGCGAATTTGCCTTAAAGATAAGAAAAGTCCAACTTTAGCAGATGTAAACATATGCTTTTACCAAAATAGTCGCTAAAATTTTTAATTAATAATAAAACAAATTCCCTTAAAGCTGGCTTTGGGATGGCTCCTGCGGTTTCCCTCCCCGATATCGGGGGAGCGCTCGGGGTGGGGTAATTTAACATTAAATATCAAATAAGCTTTATTTAATTACAAACTTTTAAAACCTCACCCCTGCCCTCTCCCATATGGGAGAGGGAGGAAGACACAACAATCTATTTTATTTTTTTATAAACACCACAACTTCTTGCCCGTCTGTAAGCCCGGAAATAATTTCCACAAATCCGCCATCTGCTTCCATGCCCAAACTAACTTCAGTTAAATCAAAAGTCTTGTTTTTAGAATTATTTACTAC
>JAKFWZ010000002.1 GCA_021731695.1 Candidatus Daviesbacteria bacterium
CCCACGCCTCTGGCGTGGGCTTGCAGATGTTTTCTTGGCGGCGGACTATATAATAATGTTTCGGACAGAAATAGCTAAAATAGTTTCATTTTGAGTCTCAATTTTTGCCAGCTAATTTAAAAAGTAGCAGTCGCAACGCTAAGTTTTTTCAATCCAAGTTTGTGATCCTCTGTCAAAAATAAACCCACGCATTTCCATCCATGTATTAAATGTTGTTCTAAGCCCGGAATCGCTCTGATCATAAGGTGTCAATTGTTTTAACAACGGGCGTATTACCTCTTCTTTTATTTCTTCATTGGTCAAGCCAAGCCTTTCCAACGACTTAAGATGATTTTCAAATTCTATGCCCTGGCCTACCCCTAATTGATATATAATAATTGCTTTAACCGTGTTAATTGCCTCAAATAGTTCGGGGGTTTTTCTTTTTTTCCCTAATGAAGCAGCGCGTTCTCCTTTCTCGAGCGTACTCATTATAAAACGGGGATAATTTTCATAGTTTGCCTGTGCCATTGCCATGGAAGCAACAACACTGGCGTAAGTTGTGGAATATTGTCTAGTAAGTTGTGTTGCTTCCGCTCTAGGCAACTTATCCGTTTCAGCACTGCGCAATTCCTGATCAACTAACGCACGAGCAGCCGCATCCATTCTTTGTGTTACATCTCTTAAAAACTCAGTGGAGTTCTTTGATCCTTTACAGGCTCCCACAATACCAGTCTCAACGGTAGCCTTTAAGCTTCTAGAAACTATTGGGCTATCCAAAAAATTAAAAGCCGCCATTGTTCTTTCGCGCGCCGATTCTTCTGGCGACACATACCCTTTTTCGCTCCTGGTCGCCGCTTTGGAACCAGCGTCATCCGGAGCCTTAAATTGTTTGGCCTCTGGCGAAATGCCGTCAGGCGCGTCTACTATACCCATATTTACTCCTTTCTTATGATTTTGACTCAAAGACTCATAATCATAATTTGATTAAGCTTTATTTAAATCACCAATGTTATAGCACCTTTTTGCCTGAAATAAAAATTTTATCCTTTTGTAACTATTCACCATTTTCCGATGGGTATGTGTAGCGTGCCGATTTATCGGCCTTTTGAAACCGGTGGCCCATAAATGGGCACGCTACAAAATAAGGCTTTTCTATAAATTTTGGGAAAAGGTGAATAGTTACATCCTTTTGTAACTATTCACCTTTTCCCGAAATTAGATAAAATCATTGATATCTTGTAGCGTGCCGATTCATCGGCCATGCTTGAAAAGCCCATAAATGGGCACGCTACAATTAATCTTCGGAAAAAGGTGAATAGTTACATCCTTTTAACTTGACAAATTTTACCAATCTGTCAAAATATAAATACATTTTGACTCCGCAAGGAGTTCCGAGGCCGCCCCGAAAGGGACGGCCGTTATTTTTTATGTCATCTTGCGGAACATTTGTTTGATGTTTTCAAAGTCTTCTTCTGCCAGCTTGCCCAGTTGTCGCAATAGTCGTTTTGCGCTCATCACTCTCATTTGTGAAAGGTTGGCGGTGTATTTCATTCCCTCTCGCTCAAAAACATACCTATAATCGCCAATTTTAACCTGGCTTGATATAGGAACAGCTAAAAACATTTCAGCGTTAAATTTTTTAAGAATCAGCACAGGGCGCTCAAAATTTCTATGCTTGCCATTCTGCTCACTACCGATATTCTGCCCCATGCTCGCCCACCAAATCTGCCTTTCTTTAGAATATACGGCATGTGGGTTGTCGTAAAAATGAATTTTTACTTTTAGTTTTGCCCAATCAGTAAAATATTGAATGATTTTTTGTATATTATCCTGCATATTTAATTTTATCATATTTTTTTAAAAAATGCCGCCGCCGCCAAAAAAACATCTGCAAGCCCACGCCAGAGGCGTGGGTGTTTGCTTATGGTAGCGCTACCGGGAATCGAACCCGGATTTGGTGGATGAGAACCACCTGTCCTAACCATTAGACGATAGCGCCAAATTCCTTAACAATTCTAACAGTTTTATCTAAAACCTTCAATTCCGTGGGTTTATTAATTTACTGAAATAAAAGGAATGGAAAACTTTTTTTTATTTAAAAGCAAAAGGTGTTATAATACAGTTAAATTAGCAAGTTTGGAGCAAAATTATGGGCCAAAGACATCCAGGAGATTATTTAGATTTAGGAAATGATGAATTAGACTGGGAGGCATTTTGGAATCAAAATGAAGTAGCTATTAGAGATGCATTGGCTACAGAAATGCGAGCATTTTTTGATTTATTCCCGGATCGTTATCAAGAACAGAAAAGGCAAGAAGATTTAACAAAAAAATTACAAAAGGAAAAAGAATTTGTTAAGTTACTGTTACCAAAGTTAAAAGAATTACTCGCCCAACCTAAAAAAGTATTAATGCTTGTTGATATAGATGAAACTATTGGGGGTAAATACAGCGATACGCAAAGATTTAACACAATTATTAGACCTGCTTTCTTAGCAGTTTTAAACAAACTTCAACCCGCAAGAGAAGTCGGTAAGCTAGAAGTGGGGCTTCTTACCACAAGAGGCGAACTTCAAAAGCAATTAGACGACCCTGCCGGATTACAAAAGATTAAATCGCATCTACACCCCAGCCATTTATACTCAACAAGTGATTACCACCCTGAAGGAAGAACAAATATTGCGTTACGAAGAATAAGTGAAAGAGAAAACAGTGTTTTAAGGCCAGGACTAACTAACGAAAATTATAATGACTTTAGTAACGATGGTGCGGTAATAAAACTTAAAGCCTTAGAAAATATATTGGAACAAAATCCGGATACAGCCATTTTAGTTGTCGATGACCATAACTTTGTAAAGTATTTAAATCAAAATAGCAATCTACACGGACTACACATTGATGAAACCGTAACCTTTTGGGTGCGAGAGTAGATTTATAAATTGATATGTGATGTCTATAAA
>JAKFWZ010000040.1 GCA_021731695.1 Candidatus Daviesbacteria bacterium
GCTTAATTGACCGAGGGTTAAAACATTACTTTATGGTGGAGTTTCCGCAACGCCCGGGTGCCTTACGTTCGTTTCTGGATGATGCTTTGGGCGAAAATGACGACATTACTCTGTTTGAATACATAAAAAAGAACAACCGCGAATCTGGTCCGGCTTTAATTGGGATTGAATTAAGTAAAAAAGAAGACTTAAGCCCGCTTATGGACAGAATGACTAAACTGGGGATGAATTTTGAACTACTTAAATCCGACAGCCCACAATTTAAATTTTTAATTTGACAAATTTTTTCATTTGCCATAATATTCCTGTATATGGTGAACATTGCCCAAAACTTAAACCTTAGCCTTCTTACCCTTAATTCCTTAAGGCGTAGTTTGGTTTAAGTAATTTTCTAAACCTATCTTACCCCGCCTTAAGGCGGGGTTTTTTGTTTTACTGCTTTGCAGTAAAACAAACCTTCGTAGCCCCGCCTCAGCTGGGCGAAGTAGGATGAACAATATTTTATCCAATTTTTTTAAACTACAACACCTCTCTCTATCCTCAAAGTATGACGGCCGTCATACTTTGAGGATAGAGAGAATTAAACGATTATAGGTATAGAAAAATAGAGGGGGAAAAAAATTTGTGTTTTGATGATTGCCGGATTAAACACTTTTTCGTCAGTCATGACAACACAAAAAAACCCGCCATTCTGGCGGGCAAAGAGGAACAAATGCGATACAAACTTGGCGTTCGTTTTGCTTACATGCAAAACGAACAAAAAATTGTTGTTTTCCTCTCGCCCGAAGAATGGCGAGAGGTGTTTAAAACCCCACAGCATTTTTTTCCGGCGCCTCTGGCGCCGAAAAGCCACTCGCTTGAGGATGACCCCATCCTCTGGGTGGCACAAAGATGCTGTTAACCCGGCGTGCACCCTTCGCGCGCCGGCTTTCTTTTTATAACATCCTAATTAACAATTTTCACCATTTTTTTAAAATTTAAAACTTATTTGCTTCATTGACGGCCGTCAATGAAGCAAATAGAATTCCTGTCCCTGTTTTCCCATTCTCCCCTATACCAACTACAAGGCAAGAACAGAACTCCCCCAACCCCTCTTTGGAAAAGAGGGGGGAAGAGCAAAATCAATTACCTCGGGGCAAGCCCACGAGGTATGGACTCTGAAACCGCATCACCCCTCCCTAACCCTCTCGCCCTCTGCGGGGAGGGAATCTGCATAGTGCTATTTCTTAATGTTAGGTTTATACAAAGCAAAAACAGAACTCCCCCCAACCCCTCTTTGGAAAAGAGGGGGGAAGAGCGGAATAAAGACAAAAGCGGGCGCGAATGCGCCCGCTTAATACTTTATACCTAATACCTAATACATTATACTTTTAGTTTTATCCCCGGACCCATTGTGGAATTTACAGAAACAGATACAATGTATTGCCCTTTAACTGTAATTGGCTTAGCTTGAGTAACTGCTTGGTAAAAAACTTTAAAATTTTCTTCCAAAGCCTTAGAATCAAAATTGGTCTTGCCAATTATTTGATGAATATTTCCGCTGTCGTCATTCTTAAAGTTTACTTTACCGCCGGCGATTTCCTTTACCATTTGTCCAATATTTGTCCCCACAGTGCCGTTTTTAGGGTTAGGCATAACTCCCTTGGGACCTAAAATCTTGGCTATAAGGGCTAATTTTGGCATAAGCGAGGGTTCTGCTATGGCAACATCAAAGTCAATTTTTTCCGTTTCTTTGATTTTTTTAATTAAATCTTCCCCGCCCACTAAAACCGCTCCAGCGTCTTTGGCTTCTTTTTCCTTAGCTTCACTCACAAAAGCCACTACCCGCTTTAGTTTGCCCGTGCCGTTTGGCAAACTAGCTGTACCACGAACAGACTGGTCTGTAAGCTTGGCGTCAATTCCGGTTTTTATATGCACTTCAACAGACCCCACAAATTTGGTATTTGCGGTTTTTTTAGCGAGTTCAATAGCTTCGGAAACGCTATAGACCTTATTTCTATCCACCAAACTATTATTTGCTTTTACCCTTTTAGCTAACTTTGCCATATTTTCTTTCCTTTCGTGGTGCAAACCCCCTCGATAAACTCAGGGTCCCACAAATTAATTATTTTATTCTTTTGATGCTTCTGCTCGCCTTTTTAATTCTAAATATTCTTTTAGAGTTAAATCGAGTCCACCTGGCCTAAATTGCAATCCTTCACCCAAACCTTCAGTATGAGGTTCTCGATATATTTCTACAGAATCTTTTATTTCAAAAAATCTACTGAGATTGCCCCCCCCTACATTCGTTTAAAATACCATCTAATTTCTTAAATTCTTCTTCTCTTCTTTTTCCAGCACGTTCCGCTGCTCCTGCATTATCATAACCCTGTCTAAACCATGATGGTGGATTTCTATACGCCATATTTTTATAATTAATGTTTTTTTATTACTTTATAACTTTATAACTTTATAGACTTTACAAACTTTATAACTAATTTATACTTCTCTCTTCGCCAACCTCCAGTGGAAAAACCAAACTGGAGCGGAAATTAAAAGCAAAGAAAGGGCTTGGGATGCGTCGCGTTGTTTTTGAGCAGAGCGGTTGTCATCATTTTGCTGTTTTTGCAAAGCCTCTTCTTCAGGGGTGCACTTTGCCGGCTCGCCATTAAGCATCGCTGGTTTGGGAGAATAACATTGGCCTATTGCATAATAATCCCTATCTGCCTTAGTAAACACCCAAGCTTTTAGCGCTAAATTTAAAAGCATAATTGCGCCCACAACGGCAATTATTAAAGATATTACAGAAACTAAATATAAATAGGCTTTCTTGAGACTCATATATTACAAACTCTAAATTCTAAAACCTAAATACTAAACAAAGTATAAATAATAAATTTTAAATGTCTTTATATTTTAAACTTTATAGTTTTTTTAGATTTTAGTTTTTAATTTTT
>JAKFWZ010000064.1 GCA_021731695.1 Candidatus Daviesbacteria bacterium
CCCCTGTGGAAATAAATTCGGTAAAAGATTTTAATAAAGTAAAGAATGATTAGTTTATATGTAAGAATCGCGAGCGTTCTTCACAATTCTTGGGGATAAAAATAATCTGTTAATTGCTCCAAAGGGGTTCGACTGTTAATTCCCTTGTGAGGCTTGACCGTATTGTAATAATTGACGAATCTGATTAGCTCAACTCTGCGGTGATTCCGGTTTTTGAATTTAGTCTTCCCGAGCCACATTTCCTGAATGGTCTTGATCACTCTTTCCGCTTTGCCATTGGTTCTGGGAGTTCTCGGTCTGGTAAATGATTGCTTAATTTCGTTTGCTTCACAAAGCTTCATCAATTCATGTTCGTTGGGATTGCCTTTGTACTCTGTACCGTTGTCAGTATACCAGACTTCCAGAGTGTAAGGGCATTCCTCGAGAACTTGCTTGAGGAATGTGGCAGAAGAATACTGGCTTCTGTCGGGTAGGATAGCGGCATACAGTTCTCTTGAAAAATCATCAATCGCCACATAGAGCGTTTCCGGTTTGTCGGAGAGTTTCTCTCCTTCGAGCATGGGCAACTTGGTATTGTCCGAGTGCATCATTTCGCCGGGATAGCTTTTGTTGTAGCGTCGAGCTTTTCCTTTCAGTTTCTTTTCAAGCTCCGCTTCAATCTTAGCTAAACGCTTCATTCCGTATTCCAGACACCTGTAGCGTTTGTTTACGCTTCGGTGAATCGAGAAATCGTTGTCTCGGGACCGATTGATGATATTGTAGATCGTATTACGGCTTACTCGATAGTCTCGCGCCAGAGTCGCGATTCTCACGCCATTTTTAAAATAACGGGCGACTAGTTCCTTTCTCTGGATCGGAGTCAGTCGCGCACTTTTATGAATTGTCATGTTGTTAACTTTACCCAAAAAATGTTAAAGTGTTAACAACGCTTACAATTCTTACATTTTATTGTATCATAAAATAAATATAAAATATCAAATATTTGTGGGTGTTATGGGGTTTGTTTATTATAATACTTTGAATTACGAAATACACTCTGATACAATTAAAGACGACCCGCAAGGGTCGTCTTTAATTTCTTCTTGTATGAAACTAACACTTCAATTATACAACGAATTAAAGCAAAAAGTCACGTTCTTCTACAACAAATTACACTTCAACAAATACGAAAAAACCAAAGGTCGAAAATTAGCTATCAGTATTATTGACACCATTACACTGGCTCTATACAAACAAGCAAGTACAAGGAAGACAAAAAAATCTCTCTGGAATGACCTCAAGAAATATCTGAAATGTAGTTACAAAACTCTTGTTGTTAACATCAATCGGTGTGTATTACTTGCACTTCTCATTACTCTGCAAATCAGAAATTGGAATCGTCAAAACTCTCATCTTGTCAAACACACTGACTCGACTGACATACCCGTCTGTTTGAACAAAAATGCAAAACATCACAAAACAATGTATGGTCTGGCAGAATGGGGACATTCAGGAAAAGGCTTCTATTATGGGCTTAAATTGCATTTAACCACTGACTTGAAACGAAATATTATCTCTTTTTCCTTCACCTCTGCCAATGGTTCAGATAGATTACAATTCTTAAAACTAAACAAAGATTTAGAAGGAATATTCATTGCTGATGCTGGATATACATCAGATAAACTTGAAAAAGAATTCTTCCGAGAAAACAAACGAGTTTTGTTTGCTAAACCAAAAGCAAACATGAAAAAACTGATGACCAACTTACAATCGAAACTCTATGACACTAGAATGCTAATTGAATTGAATTTCAGAAATCTTAAAATGTTTTTTGGTCTTGAAACTTCACTTGCCTGATCAGTTGATGGATATCTTGGAAATTACATCTATTCACTTCTTGCATACATGCTTCGTTAATTATCAATCGTATTTAAACTTTTTGCTTTAACAATATTTGAAATTCAAAAAACCGCTTGAAGTAGGTTATTTAACTATGCCTGTGGAAAAACTGGATTGCTGGATTTCGTAATTCAAAGTAAATAAAAAGAAAAGGCGCCTCCAGAGCCTTTTCGGGTTGGGACGCCATTGTTTTCAGTGAATTTTATTGTTAGGTATCACTGATTAACCTTGAGCTTTTTAGCTCACTCGCCGTGGTCTCCTTTCCTCGATGGCTGGTGCCTCCGCTTCTGCCTCTGCTTCCTCTCGCGACTCCTTTGCGATGAGTAGAGAGCAGAAGGCGAAGATGAAGGGGATTAGGTCTAGGGCTATACCCGCCCCCCACGCAAACCCCACTATCCCAGCGTAGACCCAGATGGCCTCTGCCGGTTCCATTGTCGCAAAGACTTGGCCTGCCTCGTCGGCGAGACCATCGCCAGAGGTGATCTGGCTGACCACTTTTTGAGCGCCCTTGACCGCCGGGGTTAGCCGGGCGATGGCGGACTTCTGTTCAGGGGATGAGCCGTCCTGGGGCGTTAACGCCAATTGCCCAAGGTTCGCATTCATCGTCTTGACGAACTCCCGAGCGGAGGTCCCCCGCATCCTGGTTAGGACGCGGTTGACCTCGGAGAGGTTGCTGCCAAAGGCTAGAAGCAACTGCCGGACTTTTGGTCCGTCTGTCACTTCCGTGCCCAACAGCTCGGACTGGATTTTTCGCCCCTTGTCGGAGTACTTCTGGTACTCGGAGTAGAGTTCGTCGCCGGCGGTGGCGACTCCCTCGATGGTCGTCGCAGCGTTGGCGAATAGGTTTGACGTCGACCGTAAGGTCGCGACGACATCCCCTTCGCCTCTCATCCCCGACAAGGCACCGGCCGACTCGCGGGTAGCGAGGTCGGCATACTGTGCCGACAGTGCACGGAGCTGGGGTGCCA
>JAKFWZ010000095.1 GCA_021731695.1 Candidatus Daviesbacteria bacterium
GTTAATACAGGTCAGCCTGGCACTTTGCCTGTGGCTAACAAAGAAGCCATAAGGCTTTCTGCTATGGTGGGGTTGGCTTTAAATTGCCAAATAGACGAGTGGAGCAAGTTTGACCGTAAGCATTATTTTTATCCGGATTTGCCAAAAGGCTACCAAATTTCGCAGTATGACCAGCCGATTGCAAAGGATGGGTATTTGGATATTGAAATACGCGGAGCAACGCAGAATTTAACGCAGAATAACGCGGAAACAAAAATAAAACGAATAAACATTACCCGCGCGCATTTGGAGGAAGATGCGGGGAAAAATATTCATCCAGAGGGCTTGCCTTATTCTTTAGTGGATTATAACCGCGCAGGAACTCCGCTTTTGGAAATTGTTACAGAGCCGGAACTTACTAGTGGAGAAGAAGCTTACGCGTTTTTAACAGAAATTAAAAACATAGTTAAGTATTTGGGCGCAAGCACTTGTGATATGGAAAAAGGAATTATGCGCTGTGAGCCGAGTATTTCGGTTCGTAGGCCTGGGGAAACTACTTTGCCAAAATACAAAGTAGAAGTAAAGAATATTAACTCTTTCAAGTTTGCGCAAAACGCTATTGATTACGAAATCGCTAGACAAATAGAAATTTTAAAAGAAGGGGGAATGCCAAAACAGGTGACAATGGGCTGGGATGAAAAAAATAACTGCACGGTTGAACAGAGGAGCAAAGAGGAAGCGAATGATTACCGCTATTTTCCAGACCCGGATTTGCCGGTTTTGCAATTTACTCAAATTTATTTAAATGAACTCAAGAATAAAATGCCGGAACTGCCAGCTGCAAAAAGAAAAAGATTTAAGGAGGAATATGGATTGCCGGATGCAGATATAGAAAATTTAATAAACTGGAAAGAAATGGCCGGGTTTTTTGAAAGTGTGGTAAGTGAAATAGAGGAATGGAAATTAGTGGATATTAGTGGAGATTGGGATATTAATATAGCAATAAAGAGTGCTGTCAATTGGTGTTTGGGGGAATTTAGCGCTCTGTTAAATCAAGTTCAGCAAAATCCTTTAGACTCTCGCGTGACAGCGGAAAATTTCGCCGAGCTTTTAAAAATGATCCAAAAAGGCGAAATTTCTGTTAGCGCAGCTAAACAAGTATTTAAAGTGATGTTTGAAAAAGGCGGAGAACCTACTTCTATTGTAGAAGACCTAGGGTTAAAACAAGTGAGTGATGACAGTGTAATTTCATCTGCCATTGATAATGTCATCAGCTCAAATCCAAAAGCCGTAGCAGATTATAAAGCCGGAGAACAAAAAAGTTTTGGATTTTTAGTTGGACAAACTATGAAGGAGCTTAAAGGAAAAGGTAACCCGGGAGTGATTAACCAACTTCTTAAAAAGAAGTTGGAGTAGTGAGTAGTAGGTAGTGAGTAAGTTGGTAAGTGGATAAGTAGATATAGACATCACACTCTGACTTTGGATTTGTCTTTTTTCCCTCCCCCTGTCTGCCACCCCTCTTTTCCAAAGAGGGGTTGGGGGAGTTTAAGAGCTTGCCCCGTACTTGATACGGGGGAGGGGTGATGCTCAAAGCCATAAACATCAAGTAAAACATATAGGCCAAATAAAATACCGCCCTCAAAAAATAAGTTCGGGCGGTTTTTTGTAAATAAAAAAAATGCACGCCCGGGGGATGTAGAGTCCCACGGGCGTGATTGCTTGCTTGCGTTTTTTTGTCGTGGCCGACCGCGAGGCAGTCGGCCAAAATTCTTGCTACTTCCGGCGCCGGATGAGGGCGAGGCAGGCCAGACCACCGCCGATGAGGGCGAGGGTGGACGGTTCGGGTGTCTCGCTTGGGCCGACCGGCGACCCGTCCAGTCGCCACTGGAATTCGCTGAGTTGGGCGTCCGGGTATTGTTCTTGGAACGAGTTCGCCCAACCGCCTCCATCAGTGAATTGGCCGAACTGGTAGGCGTTCCACCAACCCGAGGATACCGTTACCTTTCTAGTGCCTAGAATTGCCATTCTCTGTTAAGATTAAGCCATAAAACCGTAGTTTAACCAGTTAAATTAACCAAGAGAAAGGAATAATAGGATATTATGGCGAAAAAAAAGTAATCCTAAGTGCCCTAAATGTTGGAACAGAAAAACAATTAAAAAAGGCAGTCAGGGAACAACTAAAAGGTATTTTTGCAAAAAATGTAATAAATCTTTCTCTGTTGACCACGGTAAAAAAGATCCAGCTTTCTGGATTCATCATGTAGACGGCACACCCTTTAGAAAACTGGGCGACCAGATAAAGCTTTCGGGCAAGCAAATATATTTAAAAGTTAAACTATCCATCAATTTGTTACTTTGGAACTGGCAGTTAACCAAAGACCTTTGCGATATTCAAAGATTTTCCAAAATTTTAATTATTGACGGAAAATATATTGCAGTTAAAGGATTTGAGCAGAAGATTCCTTTTATCTACTGTATAGATTATCTAACTCACGATATTCCTCACGGGGATTTGTTTCCAGCTGAAGACTATTTATCTTTTTTAACTTTCTTGACTAAATTAAGAGACTTGGGTTATTCGCCTGATATTATTGTGGCTGATGACCGAGCAGGTTTAAAACAGGCTTTAAGCAAGGTGTTTCCGCTATGCAGACTACAATTATGTCACAATCATTTTTTACAAAATATCCGGGTAGATTTAAAAATTAAAACCGTTGATACTTACCGAGACTTTTTTTACCTCCTGCAAGAGCAGATTTTTCTTAAAGGCACAGATGAATTTTCCATCGAAGAGGGTTACAAAAGAGTTTGGATAGAAGGAGCAAAAGGTAGCAGGTTTTTACAAAATATTCTTTTAGATA
>JAKFWZ010000037.1 GCA_021731695.1 Candidatus Daviesbacteria bacterium
CTGAACTATCCATTGCCATAAAGTTATTATTGTTCAGAGAAAACCGAGCGTGTTTTATGAATTCCTCTTTGTCACCTTCGTTTTTTTCATAATGCGCAAGCATTTCTATTTTAGAATTTGGAAAGATATTTGTGTAGAATTCAATCGCTTCTTTTGCCTTGCCTGCTTTATTTTGGGTGAACATAAGAAGGGGCGTAATTTTTTGATCCATTTTGTGATGTTCGCTAAAAGAAAGTTGCCAAGACATTCCATATTTGTCTTGAAGCCAGCCGTATTTATGCGCCCATGGGTACTTATTAAAGGGCATAAGCGCTTTTCCCCCGTCAATTAGTTTATTCCACACAGATTCAATTTCTGCTTCGCTATTAAATACAACAAAAAAAGATATTGAAGGGTTTAATTTAAAATACGGACCCGCGCTCATGGCCATAAATTCTTGCCCCGCAAGGTCAAACGAAACTATATCACAATCCCCGGAAGGCGTGTTTTTAAGTGTTGTTATATTTTTAACTTTTGAATCTGGAAAAAGCGAAGTATAAAATGTTGCCGCTTCCTTAGCCTCTTTGTTAAACCATAAATGCGGAATTATTTTTTTCATATGATTTTATTAAAGCCGGGCAATAATTATTTTTTATTTGCGCAATTAAACATCCATTGGACTCCGTATTTGTCAGTAAGGGAGCCAAAATAATCTCCCCAAAACATTTCTTGCAATTTCATTTCTATTTTACCGCCATTTGACAGGGCTTTAAATAATTCATCGGTCTCGGCGCGAGTGTCAGGTTCCAGGTTAATGTAAATGTTGTTGCCAAAATTAACTTTAAAACCCATAGATTCCGGCGCATCTGTACCCATAAGCATGTGTCCGCCTAAAATTGGCAAGGCTATATGCATTACCAGGTTTTTGTTGGCTTCTGCTATGGGTGGTTGTCCTTCTTGTGTAGGCACTTCGCCCATACGGTGAATGCCACCCACAAATTCTCCGCCAAAAACTGATTTGTAAAAATTAAACGCTTCTTCGGTGTTCCTTGGAAAATTGAGATATGTACTTATTTTTGACATAGTATTTTTTTTATAATATTTATTAATATAATTGTTGCAAATTTCTTTGAATTTTACAAGTGTATTAATGTATGTATTTTGGTATCTGAACTTGACTAATAAGTCAGATAAGACCAATGGGACGGTGCCCCTCTAGGGATATGATATAATAGACTTGTTGTTAAATAATTATGTATAAGAAAAAAGGAAAAAAATATGATAATAGTTCATGACATTTTTGTGTGCAAGCCAGGTAACGCTTCCAAGCTAGCCAAGTTATTTAAAGAGTCTATGGGTGCTTTTAAAGAAATGAAAATGGTAATGACCGACTATACCGGCCAATACCATCGTGTAATAATGGTTACCGAGTTTGAGAGCTTGTCCGCATTTGAAAAAAATATGGAAAATTTTAAAAATCCCACTCCGGAAATGACTCAAGCAATGGAAAAAATGAAAGATATGAACGATATGTACGTTTCTGGCAGTCGAGAAATTTTTAAGACTTGGTAATTCCCTAACTACTTAAAAAAATATATGACAACAATGAATAGAGTGGCGCATTTTGAAATTCATGCGGAAGATACTGCCAAAATGGCAGAGTTTTATACTGGTGTATTTGGTTGGGAAATAAAAAAATGGGAATCAAGCAGTTTTGATTATTGGGTAATAATGACCGGGCCCCAAACTGAAGCCGGTGGTATTAATGGCGGATTGGTTAAGCGTTATGGCGCAAAGCCTATAGAGGGTCAGGCAGTGAACGCTTATGTTTGCACAATTACAGTGGAAGATATTAAAGCTATGGCAGAGAAAGTTTTAAAAGCCGGTGGCGCATTAGCCCTGCCGATTATGGCCATACCGGGTATGGCATGGCTTGGATATTATAAAGATATAGAAGGAAATATTTTTGGAATGATCCAAAATGATAAAGATGCTAAATAAAGTTGTTGACAAGACTATTGGTCATTATTATACTATATGTAACCAATATTTAATCCATATATTATGTCCATAGTAAATTTTGCTATACCACAAGTCTTAGAAAGACGAATAGAACAGACAATTAAGCATAAAGGTTTTGCCAGCAGGGCAGAACTGTTTCGTTTTGCGGTATTACGGTATCTTGATGAAGGAGAAAATTTGCCTTTGGCAAAGAATCAAAGAATTGGCGCGCTTTCTAACAGTCTTGGTGAAGTAATTAAGAAAAAAATTGGTACCGCTAAGCTCCCTTTATTAGAGCAACAAATGCGCCGGATGAAAAATCTTTAATTGAGAATTTATGCCGCAAGTTTATTTACCCGATCATTTTTTAAAACAGCTTAAACCTTATGCCAAAAAGTTTAGAAAGTTGCAGACAGATTTACTTTCCGCCTTGAATAGTTTTTTGCCGGAACTTGCCCAGCCATTGGGCCATAAGATTTACAAGCTTAGGTTAAAGTCTACAGATTTACCAAGAGGTAAAAGTAATTCGTTTCGGGTAATAATTTTTTTGTGGCAAGATCCGGCAGTGTTAGTGCCAATCGCGTTTTATTTTAAAGGTGACACACAAAATCTTTCAGAAAAAGAAATTGAGTATCATTTAAACAAAGTCATAATTGAGATAGAGTCTAAAAATATAATTAATTCTTAATTAACAAAAAATTTATGAGTAAAGTTTTGGATATTTTAAAAAAAAGCGGGGCAGTAATTACTGACAGTCATTTTGTGGGTACTAGTGGCGTTCATTTTGATACTTACATTAAAAAGGATGCTCTGTATCCCCATACCGAAGACACATCGGCGGTATGTAAA
>JAKFWZ010000012.1 GCA_021731695.1 Candidatus Daviesbacteria bacterium
ACCCCTGCCCTCTCCCATATGGGAGAGGGAGAAAGAAAAAACCATAAACTCCCCCTACCCCCTCCCATTCGGCAAGCTCAGGGCATGCTTTGGAAAAGAGGGGGGAAAGAAAGGTATGCTATAATATAAAATATGGAAAAAATTAAGATACATCAAAATGAATAATCTAACCAATATTGAGCCGATAAATCGGCACGCTACGGAGCAGGGGATAATTTCTAATTATGGGCCAATAGCAGCGAGTTTATATGTTTCTTTTCAGGTAATTGCTAATGTGCTGTCTACCAAAATTGCCATTTTGCCATTTTTAAACTGGCCAATAGACGGCGGGACAATTATTTACCCTTTAACTTTTACTTTAAGGGATTTTGTTCACAAGACTTTAGGCAAAAAAAAATCCCGCCAAATTGTTTTGGTGGCAGGATTTGTAAATTTATTAGCCTTTGCGCTTTTTTGGATAATTGGAAAACTTCCCGCAGATCCTTCTTGGGCGTATCAGGAAGCTTATAATAATATTTTACTTCCTGTTGGCAGAATTGTGGTAGCGAGTATTGTTGCGCAAATAATAAGCGAGTTGGTGGACACGGAAATTTTTAGCGCTGTTTATAGGAAATTTGGGGATGTAAAGGCAGTCTTGGCATCTAATACCGTGGCGCTTTTGGTAGATAGCGTAATATTTAGCCTTATGGCATTTTTAGGAAGTTTGCCTTTAAGCGTGGTTGGGCAAATAATTATTACAAACATTATAATTAAAATGGTTATAAGTTTAATTTCCTTACCATCGGTCAAATTAATTCCGAGGCAGGTGGAAATGGAGAAGATATGACGGATTATTTTTCTTCTAAAGATTTATGGGCAAGAGGTTCCAAGGATATTTATCGTACAGAATTAAGACAAAGAGCAGTTAGTGATGCTGAAAATTTTTTAAAAGTTAATTTTCTAGCTTTAAATAAAATAAAAACAATTGACAGAAGTACAATTGCTGAGCCATATATAAGAATGGCTATTGAAGAAGGTATTATTGTTGAAAGTGAAAGGGATGATTATTTGAAATGTTTTTTAACAAGGTGTTTTATGGGCAAGATTGGTGAAAGTTAGGTTGATTTTGGATTTGTCATTAGAAATTTATAAGGTTTTTATACTCGGTAAGTCTTTTTTCAATATCAGGCAACTTAATTTTATCAAGTTTTGAAATTCCAAACCCTTGCACACAAAAACTAGCAACTACGCAGGCTTTAGCGCAGGCTTTTTTTATATTTGTTTCGCTTATATCATCGCATTTTGCTAAATAGCCCATTAACGCTCCGGCAAAACTGTCGCCAGCGCCGGTTGGGTCTATGACATCTTCTAGCGGGAAGCCGGGGAGGTTGAAGATATCCATGTCTTTGCTAGCCCCTAATGCATCTGAGGGGCGTGGCAATCTTTGGTTAGATTGCTTCGGATGCACTCGCAATGACAAATTCTGGTTAAACATTAGAAGGCCGTGTTCGCCTTGTTTAATGATTAGGGTTTTAAGAGGGGCACCCTCTTCCGCATTCCCCCTCTTAGAATAAGAGGGGGCTAGGGGGTGATATTCTGCCATCATCCCCAAAATTTTTCCCGCGCACTTAACCAAATTATGTTCGCCACTAAGTTGCCGAGCCTCGCTGTCGTTTATAACCAATAAATTAATTTGTTTAATTACTTTTTTTAAATCCGGTAGCGCGCTGTCTATCCAAAAGTTCATTGTATCTAACCCGACAAATTTTGGCGCATCAATTTGCTTTAAGACATCTAATTGAAGCTTTGGATGGATGTTGCCTAAAAATACATATTTTGCTTGTTTCTGCTTATCATTCAGTCCTGGTTTAAAGCCAGCAAAAACCCCTAAGGAGGTTTTAAGGGTGTCTCTAGTGTTTAGGTCATAATGATACTTTCCTGCCCAGTGAAAAGTTTTGCCTTTTGCTACCAATAAACCGGAAATATCCGCATTATCTTTTAATATCTTAATATCTGTTTTCTTAAAATCGTTTCCTACAACCCCCACTAGGGAAGATTTAGCAAAAAACCTTGAAGCCAAAGCAAAATAACTGGCGCTTCCGCCAAGAGTTTTATTTACTTTGCCAAACGGGGTTTGTATACTGTCGTAAGCAATAGACCCAACACATAAAAGATTAGAAGTTTGACTGGTATTTTTTTTCATATTATAATTATAGCAGATGATTAGATTGACTAACGAACAATTGTATAAAGTCTCAGATATAGCTTCTCAAGTAGGGACTGTGGCATTTGGTTCTGCGATTTTGCCATCAATTGCCAATGTAAAAGTAATATGGATGTTAATCAGTTTACTGCTTGCCTTTACTTTTTGGTATTGGAGCGTTATAATAATTAAAATAGCTAATGAAACATAAAATATATGGAAATGGGATTATTTTATATTGCATTGGGGATAGTGCTCCTGGCAATAGTGCTGGTTAGTTTGCCAACGCTTCTTGACAAACGAAAAAAATAAGAGTATCTTAAATTTAAGATGAATAACAAATTAGCACAAACCGTGGTTATGATGATGCCTTTGCATTGCAAAGGCTAGTTTGGATTGTAAACTTACTTCCAACCCCGCCCTTTGCAAAGGGCGGGGTTTTTTTATCCCCTCCTAAAATAGGAGGGGTGCCCAAAGGGCGGGGTGGTATAAAAGAAATTTCCGAAGATATGTTATTTTTGCAACCTCTCCCCATTCGACTTCGCTCAGGACAAGCTCTAACTTTCCCCTCAGAAGGGGAGGAAAAAATTTATTAAAAATAAAGACAAAGTTAAGTTTATCATACTATAGAGTAT
>JAKFWZ010000100.1 GCA_021731695.1 Candidatus Daviesbacteria bacterium
AAACTAAATACAATATGACTTTGACATCATCGAGAATTAAAATTTTAGCTCAACTCTCTTTGGATATCGGAAATATTTTTTTTGCTTCAGTTTTTTTAGGTCCTCTTTTGGTTAAGCCAAATTATGTAGCTATGGTATTGGGACTCCTGCTTTCGTTTACTGCTTGGTATTTAGGAATAAAAATAACAAGAAATTAAATATTAAAATATGAATTTAACTTCAAATATGGCTATGGGAATATTTTATATTGCAGGAGCTTTAGTTATTATTGCTATTGCCCTGGTAGTTTTGGTTTCAAAAAAACAAGATTAAGCAAAGCTTAATTAATTTTTTAGCTAATTTCTCGTCTTTAAGAAAGACGAGTTTTTTTATCACTTTTGGTGTAATTACACCAAAAGTGATAAAAATTGAAATTGCTCTGCCTAGAAACGCCAAGTGTTGTTAGCAAAAATTGAAAAGTGGACTCTTAAGGATAAAAGGTGGACTTTCAGATATTAAGCTCTAAATCCTCATGCTTGACTAACTGCACGCTGACTAACTCACTACGGTTCCAGATTCGGACTTCAGCCAGGCCTTTCTTTACGTTCGGAACTATTCGTAAGTCCACAGTATCACGGGGAAGCGACTTAGGCACAACCAGCTCAATCCCCTTAAAACTGATTTTTCGATAACCATTCACAACCCGTTGGTTCCTTAAACAGAAAATATCCTTACCGGACTCAAATGGTGGTTTAATGATGAAAGGCCGAAACAAAGTTTTTCCGGAATTAATTGCGGCCTCAAGTCTCATTATCGGTATTTCTTTAGTAGTGGAATGAACCCATTTGTTGTTGTAGGTTTAAACGAGCTCCTTTAAAACTTTTTTTGCATCCTTAATTTCAGTAATATGCTCTTTAGCGCAAGTCCTAACCATACGATCCTGCAACCAACGATATGGCCTCTCAATCTTCCCCTTGGCTTGTGGACTAAGCGCGTAAATTAATTCCGTGCCACAATCTTTTAATACCTGTTTAAACTGCGGATCAACTTCATCGGTAAATTTATGAGCCGTATGCCAAGGCGTAAATTTGTCACGCTCCCGAACGAACCTAAAGATACTGTGCTGGTCTGGGTAATACTTAAGAGGGCAACCGTACTTTAAAACTACTGATTCTATTGAGGAAATATGTGCCCAGGAGTTTTCTTTCTCAAACAAATCGGCAAACAGTAAACCCCTTGAGTAGTCATCAAGACTGGTAATTAAATACCATTTGTCAGTAGAAAATGGCGACCACTGATGAAGGGACGAGTCGTGTTGAATGAGTTCCCCTGTAAAATTGGTAATTACTTCATGATCATGGATTTTCTTTTCCCGCTTAGGCAAGTAGAAGTTGTTCTGTTTAGCCCGGCTGATGATAGTAGGCACGGAAACTTTTATTTTATGAATTTTTAACAAGTCATCGCGGACGGCGGAATAGTTGTAGAACCTTACAGGAATACTTTTGTTGTCGATTAATTGTTTTTCCTTTTTTAATTCTTTAATGATTAAATTTTCCGTTTCATCTGATATTTTTAAGTAGGTATTTTCTTTCTTGGGGGGTAGCGTGGTAAAAGTGTCTGGGTTATTTTTGTATGACTTTAGAAGTAGGAAAAATCTGGAGCGTTTTAATCCTAAATTCTCCAGTACCGACTTAACGGTAATTTCTCCAGCCAGATAACTTTCCAAAATTACTTTAATTTGTTCATTGTTTAATCGCTTATGTATTTGTTGAGGCATTGTTTTGGGGTTTAATTGTTAACCCCTAACTATGTCAGCAAAAACCGATTTTATCTACCAAAGTCCACTTTTTAATTTTAAACAGTCCACTTTTCATTTTTAAATGACAAGAAACGCCAAGTGTTTGACAAAACTCTCTCTCTCTGTTATTTTGCTTTGTTGCCCAATCCGTAGCGGGCGACTGCCGCCCAAGTAACGGGCTGTAAAATGCGAGGCGCGAAAAGCGCCCGCTGAGCAAAGGGAAACGGAAAAAAGGAGGTTAGAGTAATGGGATTGTTAATTTCTATCCCGATAGTTGTCTTTAGCATTCTCAGGGGAATTAAATGGGATAAAGAAGGGAAATTCGCACCGTTTATTGAAGGTGTCGGGTTGATGGGGGCAGTGACCCTCATTATTCTTTTCTTTAAATAGTTTGGGAGTTAATCCTTTGATCGGCCACTTTTGGAGGGTGGCCGGTCTTTTCTTTTCTTGACAAATGTGATAGACTTTTTACTAGTTTGTTTGTTTTTAAAAACGCTGAACGGACGCCGATAGGTACGCTGAAGAAACGCTGAATGAGTGTTTCAGCGACTAATCCGCGTACAAATCAGCGATATATCAGCGGTTAACATGCAAGATAAAATTTCTATCCGCGGAGCGCGGATGCACAATTTAAAAAATATCAATTTAGATTTGCCCAGAAATAAGCTGGTAGTTTTAACCGGCCTTTCCGGTAGTGGCAAATCTTCTTTAGCGTTTGACACAATTTACGCAGAAGGCCAAAGGCGTTATGTGGAAAGTCTTTCCGCGTACGCCAGACAATTTTTAGGCTTAATGGACAAGCCGGATGTAGACAAAATAGAAGGCTTGAGTCCTGCCATATCCATAGACCAAAAATCAGCTAGTCACAACCCTCGCTACACCGTAGGAACAGTAACGGAAATTTACGACTATATGAGGCTACTATGGGCGCGCACCGGCGTGCCACACTGTCCTGTTTGTAATAAAAAAATTTCCGGACAAACTATTCAGGCTATGG
>JAKFWZ010000027.1 GCA_021731695.1 Candidatus Daviesbacteria bacterium
CACCAGGCACGCCTTTTATTAAATCTAAAATTTTAGGAAATGAATTTAACCAGCATGGCGGGTGGGCAGGAATGAAAATATTAGTGGGTAATTCGCCTGTTTTTGTAAGTGCTTTGGGCAGAATGGTTTTAGCCGGCAATACTCAAACGCATAAGGTAAAAATTGTCGCTGGTAAGTCTGTAGAAACTCAAACTGACGGAAACGAGTCTTTAGGTATGGTGAGTATTAATACACAGGGTGCTACTGCCAATCAAATTGCTTATGCAAACCTATCTACTCCTATTAAACTCGAAGCTAATAAAACTTATTATTTGGTGAGTGAAGAAACTTATGGCGGGGATAATTTTTATAGCGCTTTGTGGGACGGCAAAAACACCACCCTTACTACGGAAAATGTGGCAAGTGTTTTAAGCGCTATATATTGGTGGCAAGGGACAAAACTTTGGACTGTTGAAGCCGGCGCTAACCAGGGTCACGGGCCTTTGGATTTTAAATATAGTTTACAGGCGCCAAGTGGCAGTAGTTCTGTAAATAATAATACTAATTCATCATCTGCAAATTCAGCCCAAAATACCCAAAATAATAGTAATCAAAATTCTACAGAGCAAAATCAAACAGTAGTTAATAATTCTAATGTAAATAATAATCAAGATAATAATCAACAAAATGACCAGACTACTGACCATAATAATAATCAAACAACAAACACAGTTTTTGCTCCCGGTTCGCTCGTGTTAGACGGGCAAACTGTTTATTATATTTATGGCCAAAGTAAAATTGCCTTTACCAGTATGGCAGTAATAAAAGGATATGGGTTTAAAGAGAGCAGTATTGTGAAAGGGGATACTTCAAATTATATTTTAGACAGCTATGTGTTTAATACATCAAAAGCTGGACACCCATGGGGCACTTGGCTTTTAAATGGCAAGCAAGTTTATTATTTTAACGAACACGGGTTTATTCCGGTAAGCAGTTGGGAAGTGTTTTTGTCTAATGGTGGCTTGAGTCAAAATATTGTAAAAATGAACAGTTATGATTCAGCCAATTTAAAAGCTCAAGGCTCGCTTGGTAATATGGAAATTGACGACAGCAGAGTGACGAAATAAAGTGTTCCGAGTAAAATCCCCTTAACAATTTGTTAAGGGGATTTTTTGATGGGCATCTTCAAGGGAAATTTCAAGTCATACGGAATAGTGGGTGAGCAGGGCGGTGCAGTATTCCCCTCCTGTAAAGGAGGGGTGGACGCGCTAGCGGACGGGGTGGTATTTTACCAAGCATTTCTACCACCTCCCCCCGCCGTTGGCGGGGTACTCCTCCTATTCTAGGAGGAGATTACTGCAATTTCGCAGATTGCGCTTCTTACCCTATATTGTGTATGATCCGAAATTTCCCTTGAAGATGCCCATCAGGGGGTAATTAGTTTAAGACATTGGGGTGCCCGACGAGAATCGGACTCGCGTGACCACTGCCACAGAGTGGCGTTCTACCATTGAACTACGGGCACCATAGTTAAAATTTCAAATAACAAATTTCTAATATCAAACTGGAAACAATCCAACTACGCCAAGGCTCTGTCGGACAAAAGAAAAACTCTTGCACAGTTTTTGTGAAGAGTTGCCTAATAATGTTTGCTGTGTCAAACATATGTATATATTATAGCAAATTTGGAAATTTTAGTCAAAATTTTTAGTTTTATTATTGTTTTTTGGCAGGCGGTAGGTGAAGGCAAGGGGATGGGACCCTATGCATTCACTTCCCGCCTGGATGATTCGACTAACCCCGAAAGTGTGCAAGCGTGGACTTGATGGCTCCCACCATGGCGCCCAAGTCCGACCCTACCGCGACCCAGTCGAAGCCCATATGAAGCAGTTCTTTGGCCCGCTCCTTGTTGGGCCACAAAATCCCAATGGGTTTGCCTATCGCCTTGGCACGAGCCAAAACAGTAGCGGTCAGATCGGTGACCGCGCTGTGATTTATGTCGCCCAAATGTCCGATGCTTGCTGCTGCATCGGACGGCCCGAAAAACAGGCAATCCACACCATTAACTTCAGCGATTGCTTCCAGATTATTGACAGCTTCCACTGTCTCGATCTGGACTACGAGACACAGCTGGCTGTTGACCGCCAAAGTGTAGTCGGTTGCGTGGCCGAAAAGGTTGCCTCGGTGGGAGAGCGCGACCCCACGAATGCCGTTGGGTGGGTACCGCATGGCGCGCACAGCCTGCTCTGCTTCGGCAGGTGTGTTGACCATGGGCACAACGACGGTGTTCGCACCGCCGTCGAGAATAAACTTGAACAGTACCGGGTCGTTAATCGGTATCCTGACAAGCGGGGCTACTTGTTGCCCCGAGTTGAAGTTGGCCGCTTGCACGGCACGTAGCTGACCGATGAGGGTTGCCATGCTGTTTTCCGGAGCGTGTTCGCCGTCAATGACGACAAAGTCCGGTTTAAGACTTGCAACCATCTCAGTCACAAGTGGGCTGGCGCTTGAGCACCAGAAACCCACCTGCTTCGTGCCTTGCAAGAGACGAAGTTTGAAAACGTTGTTAGGCGTGTTCATTTTCTCTCCTTCGAATTGAATTCCAAAAGCGCCAGTGTAAACCAGCCACTTTTAAGTTTACTTATATTACCTAATCTCTCTCTCTCTTGCAAGAGCAAATTTTTTGCGTAATATCTTGCGTGATGCTTGTGTAATAAAAATTGACAAGCAATGGATAGGTGTATATAATTGTATATAGTTAAAGTATACGATTATGATCCACTCAAT
>JAKFWZ010000059.1 GCA_021731695.1 Candidatus Daviesbacteria bacterium
GTCATAGATACCCATTATCGCGATTCCTCTATTGATACTCAAGGGTAGATGGGCTAAAAACGGCTTACCCCTTGAGTATCATTTTACACTGGAAACCAGTGTACTGTTCAGTATCATTTTATATTGTATAACTCTCTAATTTGTAAAAATACATTATTTTCGTTATAATTAGGGTGTTAATAAGCTTAATTTATATGGACAAAGATTTTACTAGTTGGAACAAATTAAAAACCGAAATTGATAAAAAACAAAAAAAGATTTTTTTTCATTCAAGAGAGGTCTGGTGGTGCTCATTGGGGCTTAATGTTGGTTTTGAGGAAGACGGAAAAGGAAGCCTTTATGAAAGGCCTGTTTTGATATTAAAGGTTTTTAATAACGACGCATTTTTAGCGTTGCCTTTTACAAGCGCAAACAAATCTGGATTCTACTATCACGCACTGGAAAATAAGGGTTATACAACATCGGTAATACTGTCTCAAGTCAGGCTAATTAGCCCGAAAAGATTAAGCAGGAAAATTAGGACAATATCTAAACAGGATTTTGTTGCCATTAAAGAGAGTTTTGAAAAAAATGTTTTAGATATAAAAAACGACCCCCTTGCGGGGGTCTCGGAGGCCGAAGCCATTTATAAACAAAGTATAACAGATGCAAAAAGTTTGTCAAGATCTAAGCAACTTTCTTTAGAACCCTACAAAGGCACGAGGGATTTTTACCCTAAGGATCAGTTTATTCAGAACTTTATTTTTGGCGTATGGCGGAAAGTGGCGGAAAAATATGGTTATTTGGAGTACAATGCATCAATCCTTGAGGAGACCGATTTGTATCGCGCAAAAAGCGGAGAGGAAATTGTGAGTGAGCAAACTTATTCGTTCATCGATCGTGGCGGGAGGGATGTAACTATTCGTCCGGAAATGACGCCAACAGTTGCCAGAATGGTAGCCGCAAAACGCCGGGAGTTAAGTTTTCCTTTGCGTTGGTACTCGATCCCAAATTTGTTCCGCTATGAGCGTCCCCAGCGCGGTCGCTTGCGTGAGCATTGGCAGTTAAATGTAGATATTTTCGGTGTGGACACCATAGAAGCAGATGTGGAAATAATTTCACTTGCCTACGGAATAATGAAAGAGTTTGGGGCAAAGGATGAAAATTTTATTATTAAAATAAACGGCAGAAAATTTTTAAATTTTCTTGCCGATAAATATTTACAAATATCCCAAGAAAATAAGCATCAAATTTTTAAGCCTATAGACAGGATGAATAAAATCAGTTCTGAAGAATTTGAAAAGCAAGGGACTGAAATATTAAAAGAAAAGTTTGTAAAATTGAAAAATGTTATATCAACAAAAAACCCTTCGGATTTACCGGGAGACATTAACACAGCTGAAGGCGTTTCTGATATTTTGAATGTTATTACCTTGTTGAATAGAAGCGGAATTAAAAATGTAGTTTTTGATCCAACGGTAATGAGGGGGTTTGACTATTACACTGGCACGGTATTTGAAATGTATGACACTAATCCTGCAAATCCACGCGCGCTTTTTGGCGGGGGCAGGTATGACGATTTGGTGGGGATGTTTGGGGTGGAAAAAGTGAGTGGAGTGGGGTTTGGCTGGGGAGATGTAACAACGCGAGATTTTTTGGAGACTTATAATTTGCTTCCGGAGTATTATCCACCAGTGCAATTGTATATATGCCACTTGGAGGGTTTTATGGAACACGCAAATCAATTAGCCTCAAGTTTACGAAAAGAGGGTATAAATGTGGTAGTAGATTTAACAAACAGAAAAATTCAAGCGCAAATTAAAACCGCGGACAAAGAAAGCATTCCGTTTGTGGTGGTGGTGGGGGAGGAAGAAGTAAAAAATAATAGATTCAAGATTAAAGATTTAAGATCAGGAGAAGAAACAGAAGTTGAGGCATTGAAAATAGTAGATTTGATTAATCCGAATGCGACTTTAATACTTTAGAGTATTAAAGTCAGAATGTCTTTATGGAATTGCAAGTTGGGGTGAAAATTTTGTTAAGGAATAGGGAGGGGAATGTAGAAAATTTAAACAAAAAAGAAATTGTAAATAAAATAAGATTTGTTAATTGGAAACTATGGTAGAATCTTTCGTAAAAAAAATTAGGAACGAACAGTTTAATGCAGATTTGGTTGCAAGTATGGATTCTATAGCAGAACAATTAGCTTTGAATGACGAGTGGGTAGTTTATAATTCTGGTTTGCGGAGTTTTGAATCAAGTTTGGGTGGATTATTGCAAGAGAGAGATGGAACAACAGGAGGAATTTTACCAAGATACATTTTAAAACGTTTTGGCAATAAGAGTGGTGGTTTGATTGGAGTGGAATTGGGTGGGCAGGGGTCTCAATTATATAGTGATTTGAATAATGCAGAAAATAATCGGCCTTTATTTAAGCAATCGGTTGGAATAACACTCAATGATTTTAGAGATAATAAGACTAAAGAATTGGACAATGCTAATAATCATTATGTTCTGCCGGGGCAAATTTTTGAAGGTGGAGAAAAAAATAAGTTTTGTATAAAAAGAATTCTTTATTTAACCAAAGGACAGCGCCCGGATTTTTTTATAGAACATATGGCCGGAGGTGTATCAGGGCAACAGTTTTCGACAGAGTTTTGGTATTTAACTCTAAATGATTGGTTTGGGTTTTTGAAGCCGGGTGGCGTAATGTTTGCGGAGCATCCTTATACGGTTGGTAGTTTAAATATTCCAAACACTAGGACTTTTT
>JAKFWZ010000075.1 GCA_021731695.1 Candidatus Daviesbacteria bacterium
TTTGAGATATGAGTGAAACAGGGAAAAAATATTTAGAGAATTTACTCGGACAAGCTGTAAATAGCTTGGGTTTTAGTGTTTCAGAAATTCAAATTTCCACCCCAGAGGAAAAATTTGGGGATTATGCTACAAATGTAGCTTTAGTTTTGGCCAAGCAAGCTAAAAAGAACCCTCAGGAAGTTGCAAGCCAACTTGTTAGTAAACTTAACGAAATAGATGTTTCAAAGGTATTTAATGAAATTTCTTCAGTTGGTGGGTTTATAAATTTTAAACTTTCTGCAGAAACACTTTTACACAATCTTTTAGAAATTCATAAAACAAAAAACATTTATGGTTCGTCGCAAATTGGAAAAGGGCAGAAAATTTTAGTGGAATATTTTCAGCCAAATATTGCTAAGCCACTTCATTTAGGGCATTTAAGAACTGCAATAATTGGCGATAGTCTGTTTCGTTTGTTTAAATTTTCTGGGTTTAATCCGGAGTCTGACACTCACTTAGGGGATTGGGGGACACAATTTGGTTTGCTTTTGTTTTCGTTTAAAAAATATGGCAACATTGGTATAGTAGAAAAAAATCCCATTGACGAATTGAATAAATTGTATGTAAAAATAAATACTGAAGCGGAAACAGACCCAGGTGTTAGGGAATTAGGTAAAGCAGAGTTTGTAAAATTGGAAGCCGGTGATAAAGAAAATCGTGATTTGTGGAAAAAATTTAAAGATTGGAGTTGGCAGGAATTTGAAATTATATATAAAGATTTGGGGGTAAGGCGGGCAGATCATGATTGGCCTGAAAGTTTCTTTGAAGACAAAATGCCCGCAATTTTGGTGCAACTAAAGTCCAAGGGTTTATTAAAAGAATCCCAAGGCGCGCAAATCGTAAATTTAGAGGAATATAATTTAGGCGTTGCTGTGCTAATTAAATCCGACGGGGGGACAACTTATTTACTACGGGACCTGGCAACCTTAATATTTAGAAAATCTCAAGGTTTCGTTAAGCAGTATTATGTAGTGGATGTGCGTCAAAGCCATACTTTAAAACAAACTTTTAAAATTGTAGAGTTGATGGGTGAAATTATTCTTAAAGAAGCTGTCCATGTGGCTTATGGGTTTTTAACTTTACCCGAAGGAGCCATGAGTACCAGAAAAGGGACTGTGGTTGGAGCAAAAGAATTTATTGCCAGTGTTCAGCAGGATGCTTTGGAAATAATTAAAGAAAAAAATCCGGGACTGGCGGAAAAAGAAAGCATATCGCAAGTTGTGGCTTCTGGAGCCATAAAATATTTTGACCTTTCCCATAATATGAAGAGTGATATTGTATTTGACCCAAAGAAAGCCATTTCGTTTGAAGGTAATACTGGTCCTTATTTGCAGTACACGCACGCGAGAATACACGGAATTTTAAGAAAGGTTAAAGATTTAGGATTAAAAATTACAGTTGAACAAGAATTTAATTTTACACACTATAAGGATGAAGAAATGGCAGTAATGCGAAAATTACACCAATTTCCTGAAATAGTGGAGTATGCCACTGTGGAATTATTACCCAATGTAATTGCTAATTATTTGTTTGAACTTTCACATACTTTTAACGGGTTTTATCAAGCGGTGCCAGTCATTCAAGAAACCAACGAACAGCTCAAATCATTCAGGATAAGTTTAATTATTGCCACAGCCCAAGTTATTAAAAATGGTTTAAATTTATTGGGGATTGAAGCACCGGAGGAAATGTAGATTAGAATTAAGAATTAAGAATAATGAATTAAGAATTATGCAAGACGAAAAGCAATCACTACCACCACCAAATACTCCTGATTTTAACAAGCTCGAGCTTGAAGTTTTAAAATTTTGGGAAGAGAATAAGATTTTTGAAAAATCCTTAGAACAAACACGGCCTAGAGATCCTTCCGCCGTCGTCACTCAAGTGACTATGGCGGACAAGTCGGCTACGCCTCAGGATGAAGGCCGTGAGCCTTTCATTTTTTATGACGGCCCGCCTTTTGCCACGGGCTTGCCGCATTACGGCAGTATATTGCCGAGTGTAATTAAAGACTGTATTCCGCGCTATCAAACTATGAAAGGTCGGTATGTGCGCAGGCGCTGGGGCTGGGACTGCCATGGTTTGCCAATCGAAAACATTGTAGAAAAGGCTTTAAATATTTCAGGCAAAAAACAAATAGAAGAATTGGGTGTAGATAAGTTTAACCAGGCTTGCAGAGAAAGCGTTTTAAAATATTCCGAAGAGTGGGGTAAAACCATTCATCGCATTGCGCGTTGGGTGGATTTTGACAATTCCTACAAAACCATGGACACCTCTTACCAAGAGAGTGTGTGGTGGGCTTTAAAGCAGTTATGGGAAAAGCAATTAATATATGAAGACCGAAAAGTGTTGCTTTATTGTAGCCGGTGCGAAACGCCAATTTCTAATTTTGAAGTGGCAATGGACAATAGTTATAAAAATGTTACCGAAGAGTCAATTTACGCAAAATTTAAATTGCCTAAAGGTCAAAGGATTGGCAATGACTTAACTAATGACAAAACTTATGCTCTAGCTTGGACTACCACACCTTGGACTTTGCCGGCGAATACATCCTTAAATGTGGGACCGAATATTGTTTATGTTTTAGTAGAACAAAATGAGGAAAGATATATTTTAGCAAAAGAGCGATTGTCTGTATTAAACGGCGAGTATGAAATTGTATCGGAATTTCCTGCTCGCGCTTTAGTTGACCT
>JAKFWZ010000041.1 GCA_021731695.1 Candidatus Daviesbacteria bacterium
TCATTGATGTTATAAAGCCTGATTATGTATTCTCTAACGGGGTACATCATACTATGGATAAATCAAAAAGTTTTACGCTCTGGTTTGACGAAATTAGCAAAGGCGATGTAGGCATTGTGGGCGGGAAAAACGCTAATTTAGGCGAAATGTACCAAAATTTAACCAAAGCGGAAAGCCCGCTTTTTAAAGGCGAAAAGATTAATGTGCCTTATGGTTTTTCCGTAACCGCCTATTCTTACAGGTATTTTGTTGAGGTGAATAAATTAGACCAAAAAATTAAGGACACTTTACAAGATTTAGACACTCACAACATTAAGCAATTGGAAGAAAAAGGGCATAAAGTCAGGCAATTAATTTTAGAAGCCAATTTTCCGGAAGATTTATCAACAGCCATAAAAACCGCTTATGCGGAATTGGCTAAAAAATTAAGTTTGCCTCTGGAAGAGTTAGATGTAGCTGTTAGGTCAAGCGCCACAGCTGAAGATTTGCCGGACGCGAGCTTTGCGGGCCAGCAAGAAAGTTATTTAAATATAAAAGGTGACCATGAACTTTTGGAAAGCATTAAAAAAGCTTTTTCTTCGCTTTTTACTAACCGTGCAATTTCTTACAGGCAAGACAAAAATTATGACCACTTTAATGTAGCCCTTTCTGTAGCAGTGCAAAAAATGGCGCGCTCAGACAGGGGCTCAAGCGGAGTTTTATTTACCATAGACACAGAAAGCGGGTTTTCTAATGCGCTTATTATTAACGGCGCCTGGGGACTTGGCGAATTTGTGGTTAAGGGGATTGTTAATCCGGACGAATTTAAAGTTTTTAAACCCACTTTAAAAAAAGGTTTTAAATCCATCATTAACAAAAAATTAGGCAGTAAAGAAAAAAAATTAATTTACGCGGTAGAAGGCACAGAGCCAACTCGGGAAGCGCCGGTAGCGGAAAGCGATAGACATAGGTTTGTGCTAACAGACGACCAAATAATGCAACTATCGAAGTGGGGAGTAATTATAGAGGAGCATTATGGGAGGCCAATGGATATTGAGTGGGCGTTTGACGAAAAAGAAAACCAGTTATACATTGTGCAAGCAAGGCCCGAAACAGTGCACGCTCACCGCGACGCCAACTTTTTGGAAGAATTTGTTTTGGAAGAAAAAGGTAAACTTATAACTCAAGGCGCGGCAGTGGGCGCTAAAATCGGCCAAGGCAAGGCTCACTATATTAAAGATTCCGCCAATATTTCCGATTTTGTAAAAGGCGAAGTGTTAGTTACGGAAATTACCGACCCTGACTGGGAACCAATTATGAAAATCGCCTCTGCTATAGTTACCAATTCCGGCGGGCGCACCAGCCACGCAGCCATTGTCTCGCGCGAACTGGGTATTCCGGCTGTGGTGGGCACGGGCAATGCCACCACTATTATTAAAGAGGGTCAAGAAATTACCGTGTCTTGCGCAGAAGGGGAATTGGGCAAAGTTTACGAAGGCTTGTTAAAATTCAAAATAAATAAAACTGACCTTACGGGCTTTGTTGCTCCTAAAACAGACATAAAAATGATAGCCGCTGACCCGGAACTAGCTTTTGGTTATTCATTTTTACCAAACAAAGGCGTGGGGCTTGCCAGGCAAGAATTTGTTATATCAAACTCTATAAAAATTCACCCGAACGCATTAATTAATTACGACAAATTAGAAGATAAGGAAGTTAAAAAGCAAATTGAAGTTTTAACCGTGGGTTATGAAGACAAATCTAAATACTATGTGGAAAAATTGGCATTTGGTTTAGGGCAATTGGCTGCTGCCTTTTTCCCGTACGATGTGCTTATGAGATTTAGTGATTTTAAAAGCAATGAGTATGCGGGCCTTATTGGCGGAAAATTATACGAACCCATAGAAGAAAATCCAATGCTTGGTTGGCGCGGAGCCAGCAGGTATTATTCTCCGTCTTATGAAAAAGCTTTTTCGTTTGAAGTGGAAGCAGTCAAAAGAGTTAGAGAAGAAATGGGCTTGTGGAATTTAAGCGTTATGGTGCCGTTTTGCCGAACTCCGGAAGAAGGCAAAAAAGTAGTGGAGTTAATTAACCGCCACGGGCTAACTAACCGCATAACACCCGAGGCTCGTAAAAATAAGAAAAACGGAGACTTGGTAGAGGGTTTGGAAATTTGGGTAATGGCAGAAGTGCCGTCTAACATTTTACAGGTAGATGAATTTGCAGAAATTTTTGATGGGTTTAGTATAGGCTCAAACGACTTAACCCAGTTGACTTTGGGGCTAGACCGGGACAGTAAAGATATTGCTCACATTGGCAACGAGAGAAGTCCGTCAGTTAGAAAATTAATTTCAATGTTAATTAAAGAAGCGCACGCGCGAGGGCTAAAAGTAGGAATTTGCGGACAAGGTCCTTCGGACTTTCCGGACTTTGGTGAATTTTTAATTAAAGAAGGAATTGACTCCGTATCCCTAAACCCAGACACAGTAATAAAAGCCACTTTGAAGATTAAAGAAGTGGAAGACAAGTTAGCCCGCTGATTTGTCGCTGATTCACTCGGTCAAATTCAGGGTCACCCTGAGCGAAATATGTATGCTGAAGCGACGCTGAATCTATATGGTGTCATCCCGGAAATTTTGAGTGCATCCGAAAAATTATCCGGGATCCAGATAATAGAAATAAAAAGTTGAAGGCGGTCGACTGAAAGTCGGCCGCCCTTTTCAACGTTGGTATGGTTATATCC
>JAKFWZ010000073.1 GCA_021731695.1 Candidatus Daviesbacteria bacterium
CTTTAACTCCGGAGCAAAGAAAAGTTGAAGAAATGGCAATTAATGCAGATTTAATGATTGCGTTAAATGAAAGTAAAAATGGTCGTAATATAAAATATTTAGGAATTCAGCTTGTTTCCAATAATCCGGATTTAGCCAAATTTGGGTCTTTAAAAATTATTCAATACACAAACAGTGGAGGACAAACTGTGGTTTTGGGTTTAACTCAAGACAATCTGCCGGTTTATAAGAAAGTGGTTGAGCCAAATATTCAAATTGAAAATCTTATAGCCACCACAGACAGCAGTTTTGAGCAAGCCAGAATTTATGCTACTTATGAAAGCAAAGAGTTGGGGTTTGGTTTTAGTTACCCAATTTACCTTGGAGATTTTATGTTAGAATTTTTACCGGTAGTTAAGAATAGTTTGTGTCCAGACTCAAAAGGTGTGGCTTATAAAGGCAGTTTTAGCAATGAAAGAAATGTAGGATTTTGGGCTATAAGCCCAGACTATATTCCTTGTTCCAATAACCCCCCACTATTTGATATTAAAAATATTGAGGTGTCTTTAGGTAACTTTAAAACTTTTACAGTTGAAAATTTTGCTGGCAAAAAACAGGAATTGTCTATTTATAATGGGGGACCTACGGCCACTGTGGGATTGAATTATTATATGAATTCAGATTTTAGAGGAATGCCTGCTTTAGCTTATGCTCCAGTAATAGTTCCGGCCAATAGCAATTCAATAAAGTTTATTGTGTTTTATTCAAATGATTTTTCTCAAAATATTCAAGACAGGAATCAATATGACAAACCTTTGTCTTCTGAAGCCAAAATAAATTTATTGTTAGCAGAAATGGCCAGAAGTTTAAAAATAAATAACGCCAAACTTAATTTACCTGTTGGAAAAGAGCAGGATAGTAATTTGGAAACATTTTCCGATGCGCAAAATGGCTTTAGTTTTAAGTACCCAAAGAGTTTTAAAAAGTTTATGCCTGGCGACAGTATGTATAATGCAATAGATCATTTTGGGCAACCAAATTTTGACCGTGTGGTTGTTGGTGTGGCTATTCCGACAGGGTCATATTTAAAAACTAATTTTAAACTAGGGTATACCTATGTGGCTGTAAGCGACTCAGGAATTAGCCAAGCAGTTTGCTATGGGTTTAATCTTGGCGATGAGGAAAGTAAAATGATTAAAAACAAAACTTTTAACGGGATAAATTATAAGTATTACAGACAAGCGGGCGCGGCTGCAGGCACCTTTACTTCCGACGAGATTTATCATACATTTCAAAATAATAGATGTTATGAAATAACAATTACCACTTGGTTTAGTAATATTGGAAACTATGAACCGGAAAGCGGAGTTAAAGAGGCGAATGAAGCAGAAATAAATAGTCGTCTACAAATTGTATTAAATACCTTTAGTTTTAGCTCTCCTTCTTATGGGTATTATTCTCCTCCCTCGTATGGATATTCTAGTAGATAGGGGGGTATGAATTAGATTAAATTTCTCTTTTGCGCTATAGCTAGACAAAAGATTAAGTAAATTTTAAAGGGTCAGCCTAACGGCTGACCCTTTCAAGATATTTAGGTTGTAAAATATATTTTATCTTCCTGCGCGTTTGCGAGCAGTGCCGTTTAGAATTTTTTTACGCATACGAATGCTTTTTGGAGTGACTTCTACGAGTTCGTCGGGGCCTATGTATTCGAGCGCAAAATCAAGCTCTACGGGTCTATGCGGAGTAAGGATTATAGCTTCGTCGGTACCGCTACTTCTTATGTTCGTAAGTTTTTTGGTTTTACAAACATTTATTTCAATGTCATCATTCAGCGCGTTTTTACCAACTACCATTCCTTCGTAAACTTCCACAGCGGGCCCTATAAACATTATGCCTCGCTCTTGGGCATTGTTCAGTCCATAAGCGTTTGACACACCGGTTTCACTGGAAATTAAACTGCCGTGGTCATTGGCGTGTTCATCTACCTGGTGGACCGGTTTATAGCTGTCAAATAAATTATTGATAATTACAGTTCCGCGAGTTTGGGTAAGAAGTAAATTTTTAAGGCCAATAAGCCCCCTCGTTGGGATTAAATATTCCGCGTGAATTTCGCCAGAGGGGTTGGTGTCTAAAACAAGCATTTCGCCACCACGCTTGCCCAAATTTTCAATAACCGCGCCTTGGTATTCGGCCGGGACATCTATAGTAACAACTTCGTAAGGTTCTAACTTTATTTCGTCGTTATCGTTGTATCCGGTTAGTTTTCCGCGTAATTCCGCGTTAAGTTCCGTGAACTTCTGCGTATGATAAATAACTTGAGGCTGACTTACTTGCAGTTCAAAACCTTCTCTGCGCATGGTTTCAATCAACACACCTAAGTGTAATTCACCACGGCCGGAAACCAAAAAGCTTTCTGCGCCTTCTTCACTAGCTTCCACTTTAAGCGCCACATTTATTTCTAATTCTTTAAATAACCTATCCCGTAAATTTCTGGATGTGACAAATTTGCCTTCTCTCCCGGCAAAAGGGCCGGTGTTGACACCAAAAGTCATTTTAATAGTAGGCGGTTCAATCTCAACAGGCTCTAAGTGAATTGGATTTATGGGGTCAGTTAGAGTTTCTCCAATGCTTACATCGTCAAAGCCGGAAATTGCCACAATGTCGCCGGCTTCTTCTTCTTCTACATCGGCCGGTTTAAGTCCCACATACATTTGTAA
>JAKFWZ010000065.1 GCA_021731695.1 Candidatus Daviesbacteria bacterium
GTATTGATCAATTGAATGGGCGGATAATCCGGATCCAAACCCCTTCCCTGCTCCCGTTGCGCGCCGGTTAACGGCTGAAAACGTGCCGCCAATTTTTCCAGCCATCCCCAAAGACCCGTACGCATGCCGCCCAAATGATCGCCCCAGTGCGGGGTGGCCACGGTAATCGCCTTGGCACAATTCAAAAGCGGATCGCCTCCCTGGGTGATCGCCGCGCGCAGGTCGAGTCCGCCCATGCTGTGACAAACGGCATCCACTTTTTCTCCCGCGCCGACGGACTGACGAATTTTTCTCTTGAGAACCTCGCCGAAATCCAGAAAACTTTTGCACCCCTCCGTCTCCGCTTGGAAATTTACAAAAAAGGCTTTCTCTGAATTCGTCAAAATTTCCGGCAAAATCTTTTCCATCGCCTTCCAGCAACTGCCGTTCTCATCCGTCCAACCGGGGACGAAAAAAACCGGACGTTTCAATGTGAGCTTGTTTTTTTTGTAGCGATCGAACAACTCCTGCGCCTCGCGCTTGAGTTCTTCGCGGTGTTGGGTGAGTGTTTCTGAGAAATTGTCGTCAGGCATGGGGATTCACCTCACTTGTAAAATTAGGTTCTGATACCAATGGCGCTAGTTTAAGGTTTTCCTCCCCTGACAAGGGGAGGTGCAGCCCGCCTGCCGGACGGGCAGGGAGGGGTTTGGCTTTAGATTTCGCACAATTCCCTTAAAACCCCCCTTACATCCCATGGGTGTTAGGTTAAGGAATGGTCATATTTTTGTAAACCAATTTCTACCCAATATTCCCGTCATCTGAGGAGCCCGGTTTTGGGCGACGAAGAATCTTCGGTGCACGAAAGATCCTTCACTCGCAAAGACAGCTCGTTCAGGATGACGATGCCTAGAGGCGCTTAACCTAACACCTATGCCTTACATCCCCCCTTATCAGGAGGGAAAGATGTTTCAAACTGACGAAAATATTTCCGAAATTGCTTAAACTAGCGCCATTGACTTCTGATACTATTTATCTTACAAGTTGTCCCGGTTTTCTTCAAACGCCACGATTTATCTCCTCCGGTGTCCTAAAGTCCTTGGGATATCCAAGCACAGCCCATTTACAAGGAATTTCCAGATCTAAATCCTTTTTATCCTCGTAACGCTCACATAACCAGGAAGTCACATCCAGTGTGCCCTCTAGAGAATTTTTATCAAAGGCAAGTATCCACCCAATAGGCCAAAACGAAAACTCTGAAATAATATCGATTGTTTCCTTTTCGAAATTTGCTCCAAATGCAATTCCTGTGAACCTGGCACCCTTATTAACCCGCATATAAATACCAATATGTATTTCACCAATGACACCGCTTTTCTCACGATCCAGCAAAAAATGTCCAGCTTCAGGGAACTTTTCTCTGATCCCTGATTGAGAAGTGGATATTAAATGTGCTAACCCTTGTTTAGCAATTCTCTGGGGATAAGTAATAATATTAACTTTTACTTTTCTCCCGGCATTCTGAGGAGTAGCAAATGCTGCACACGCTCTTACAAATTTTAAGTATGCCGGATTATACCATGCCCCAGTACTGTTATTGCAATCAACACATAATGAACGAGTCCAATTTCCCCTTGTATTATCTGGGGTTCCCATTTAATAAATGGTTGCAAAGGTTTTGCCACCTTAAGTAATATAATATCTTCGGCATTAAAAGCTTTCCTGGACGGCGTATGTTCTTTACTGATTCCTTTTTTTCCGCAAATATGACATACATCACCTTGTGATAAATTCTCAATAGATTTTATAAATCCCATAGCCTCATCAATCTTTTTTGATAGTGATGAAGATATATTAATATTTTGACCTGGTTTAGTTATAAAAATCTGACTCATATTTTGCTTAAATTTTTTACTTTAGTCTATATTAGCAAAGTGGCAAGTGTTATACGTTATCCTATATGCGCTTTTGAATTTTATAAAGCATAATGAGCGATCGACTGGAGCTTAGTCAATTGGGCCGCTGTTAAATTCCTATGTTATTTGATCCTGTTCCTGCCTGTTTTGTTAGCACACTGTTAGCACAGAGGCTTATTCTACCACAAATAGTAAAGGAGCTAGCGACCTAAGTCACTAACTCCTTTACTCTTACATTGGTTGCGGGGGCGCGATTTGAACGCACGACCTTCAGGTTATGAGCTGATTGTGCAATGTTGATACTGGTTGCTATTCTTTGCTAATCGTTAGGGGTGTTTATGGTTGAGTGAAATCACACTTGCTCTTGGTTCAGCTTATTTCACCGTGTTGAAGCGTGTTTTGTTAGCACCACGTTAGCACGGAAAAGAATATTTTCCTACTTCGTCGAAAAAATACTTTCATCGTACCCTCAGTGGTCCAGCGAGTGGGGGAAAAACCCATTTTCTTTGTATCTTTCTTAAGTTGAAAATTAACTCCATGAATAGTAACTCTAAACTTTTTCATTAATCTAAGCCTATTTTCTTATCCCAAACTGAAATTGGTCTTCATGAAAATAATTTAAAACCCACTTCTCTTCCACAGAGAATATTGCCACATCATCAGGCCCTGGATAACAAAAATCATCCCAATATTTACAAAATATTTCCCTTTCAGTCACAACACACTTTCTTTCATCCCAAGATACGATTATTTCTTTTGTTTTATTGGGAATCTTATTCATCAGCCATTCCTCTGTTGCCGAAGAT
>JAKFWZ010000021.1 GCA_021731695.1 Candidatus Daviesbacteria bacterium
GCTCGGGAAGATAGAATAAAGTTAGTTACGCTTTTTAAATCAGTCCCGCTAAATGTAAAAGAGTTGCTTGGCGCAGACAAGGCTGTGGTTTCTTCGGGCGGGGTAGACCCAAAAGAAATAAATTTTAAAACCATGGAATCGCTTTTAGTGCCAAATTTATATTTAGTGGGTGATGTGTTAAACATAGACCGCCCTTCGGGCGGATACAGTCTACAGCTTTGTTGGAGCACAGGGTATGTGGCCGGGAGTAATTTGTAAAATTAAGTGGTCTTATTCCTGCCTTGTCGGCAGACGGGAGCGCGCCTGCCCGCCTCTGGAGGGAATAAGGACCCAAAGGGAAAATTAAAATCCCCGATAATTTTCGGGGATTTTGAGTATTTAGCGGGAAAAAGGTTTTTTAAAATTTCTGCCAAATTTGGGACGAGAGAAGCGGGAAAATGGATTTGGTTTTTTTCGTGATCCAAAGCTTGCAGGCTTATCTCCAAATTTATTATCAAACTGTGGTGTATTATTAAAGCTTGGTCTGCTATTAAAACTTGGTTTACTGTCGAATTTTTTGTAGGGTGGCCTGCTAGTAGAAGGAGTACTGTAGCGTGAAGGGAAAGGTTTGTTAAATGGTTTTTGATATCCATTTGAACTTGGAGCAGAACTTCTCATAGTAGATGCTTGTCTGTGAGTAGAGACATTTTTAGTGGGCAGCTGTTTCTTTATTAGCCTTTCAATCTCTAAAACATCCCGTCTTTGGTCAGGTGTGGCTAAAGAAATAGCGTGTCCAGCCATTTCAGCTCTGCCGGTTCTGCCTATTCTATGGACATAGTCACCGGCATTTTCCGGTAAATCAAAATTAACTACCAGTTCAATGCCAGTAACATCTATCCCACGAGCTGCAATATCTGTGGCAACTAATACGCGGTACTTTCCGAGTTTAAAACCTTTCAAAGCTTCTAGTCGTTGGGACAGCGAGCGGTTAGAATGGATTTCAGCCGAAGTGTGTCCCATATTTCTAACTTCAAAAGCTAGTTTTTTTGCGCCATGTTTGGTGCGGGAAAAAACTAAAGTACTGCCTTTGTATTCTTCTAAAATTTTCTTAAGCTCCGGCAGTTTGCCGTGCCTGTCCACAAAAATTATTTCTTGTGTGATTTTACTTGCCGCAGTGCCTTGTGGCGCTACTTCTACCCGAATAGGCAGTTTCATATACGTGGAAGCAATTTTAACAATTTCCGGATCCATAGTGGCAGAAAAAAGCATAGTCTGCCTTTCTTTTGGTACATGGTTTAAAATTTGCTTGAGTTGAGGAGCAAAACCCATATCTAGCATTCTATCAGCTTCATCTAAAACTAAAATCCCAATTTCATTTAAGCGGACACTTTTTTGTTCTAAGTGGTCAATAAGTCTTCCCGGAGTTGCAATAATTACATGAGGGCGACTGCGTAAAGCAAATAATTGGCGAGAGATTGCTTCTCCGCCAATTAGCACTGCGGTTTTTAAGCCTAAATTTTTGCCTAAATTTTGCAACGCATCGTTAACCTGAATTGCCAGTTCGCGGGTAGGCAGGAGGACTAAGCCTTTGAATTTATTTTGTGCAATGCGCTGGAGCATAGGTATGCCAAAACCCAGGGTTTTGCCTGTGCCGGTTTGGGCAATGCCCATTACATCTTTGCCTTCAATAGCAATCGGAATGGCCTGAAGTTGAATGGGGGTGGGGGATTTAAAGCCTTTGGCATTTAGAATTTCTAAAAGCTTAGGCGCAATTCCTAGGCCGTGAAATGTGTTTGGATTGGTTTGTGTTGGGGTCAATTTCGTTAGGATTATATTAAGACAGTGATTATATCATAAACCATTTATTTTGTCAATTCTATTTTGCGTAACTACTCACCTTTTCCCAAAAGTACTATAAAAGCCTGTCATTGCGAGGAGGGAGTGCATCCGACCGACATGGCAATCCCTCTTAAACAATAGATTGCTTCGGATGCACTCGCAATGACATTGGGAAAAGGTGAATAGTTACTTTGAGCATGAATTATGAAGCAGGAATAATGAATTATGCAAAAAAACTTGTAGGGAACGGTTTTAAACCGTTCCCTACTCTGGAGAGATGCCCTTTGAGTGCTCCGATGCTGGTGATCGGAGTCCCGCTCGTAGCATCGGGGCATCCTAAAAGGGCAGAGAGGTTGTCTTATTCTCCCCTTCTGAGGGGAGATGCCGAGTGCGGCCGAGGCAGAGAGGTTGCAACTTCTTATTTTCCTAGCCTATAAAAATATCCCACTTCAAATTTCTGAATTAATTCCAAGCCATCTCCCCCTACTGGCTCATCGGATAAAATAAACAAAGGCCTGTTTTGGGGTAAGTTTTTTTCAAGCACAAAAATTGGCTGACGGTCGTAAATTTCCATAGCATCTATCCCGGACCAATACTGAAAGTATAAATGAGATTTTTTTACCAAAGGCGAATGAGTTAAAATAATTGCATTTTGTGGAACTTGAGATTTTAATGCAAGCGATGACAAACGCAAATTTCCCTGCGCTAGAAAATCCGGAAAAATTTTAGAGTTATTTAACTGCATAGCTCTAAGGCTTGTGCCTAAAACCAAAAACAACATTAAAGCCAATGCACTAGTAGTGATTAACATAACACTCTTACTTTGTACTTGTCTTTTTTCCTCCCATTGCTTACCCCCCTCTTTTCCAAAGAGGGGTT
>JAKFWZ010000023.1 GCA_021731695.1 Candidatus Daviesbacteria bacterium
GATTATTGCCCAGTGTAAAATTGGCGGACTTAAGCAGGAACTAAGAGAGTTAGCAAGACATATAAAGACTATAGAAACGAGGATAATGGAAGCTGAACAAGAACATAATGACAGACAAAAGGTATTATTTAATGCAAAACCAATAAATGATTATATAAATTAAAATAATGAATAATTTACAAAATTTAGCCAAGCTTATCCGCTACTATATTTTAACTTCTACTACCGAGGCTGGGAGTGGGCATCCTTCATCGTCACTTTCTGCTACGGACTTGATGGCCATGCTCATGTTTAATGGGTATTTTAAATATGATTTGCAGAATCCGGATTTTGTAAATAACGACAGGTTAATTTTTAGCAAAGGGCATGCGAGCCCGCTTTTTTATGCGCTTTGGGCTGTGGCTGGGCAGGAAAAGATGAACACAGAAATAAAAAAAGATGAACACGGAAATACCACCCCATCCCTCGGGAGCACTCGGGACACCCCTCCTATTTTAGGAGGGGAAAAAATACAACGTGCAATAGAGCCGGAGGAATTAATGACACTTCGTAAATTTGGCAGTAGGCTTGAGGGACACCCGACTATGGAATTTCCTTTTACCGAAGTGCCTACGGGTTCGCTTGGGCAAGGACTATCGGTCGGTGTGGGAATGGCGCTTAATGCTAAGTTAGATAAATTGGATTACAAGACTTTTGTTTTGCTAGGGGACAGTGAAATGGCAGAAGGTAGCGTTTGGGAAGCTATGGCCTCGGCCTCGCATAATAAATTAAATAATTTAGTGGCAATTTTAGATTTAAACCGTTTAGGCCAACGGGGCGAAACAATGCATGGGCATAATACGGAAGTTTACCAAAAAAAATGTGAAGCGTTTGGTTGGGACACGGTGGTAATAGATGGGCATAATTTGGAAGAGATTGAGCAAGCTTTTGAGAAAGCAACCTCTCCCACCACCCCGTCCCTTGGAAGCACTCGGGACACCTCGCTCCTTCAGGCAGGAGGGGAGAAGCCAAAAATGATTATTGCAAAAACGCTTAAGGGCAAGGGCGTTAGTTTTATGGAAGACAAAGACGGGTGGCATGGCAAGGCCTTGACTAAAGAAGAATTAGGTAAGGCTTTAGAAGAACTTGGGCCAATAGATAAAGCTTTGATTGGAGCAGTAGAAAGGCCGCAGTCCGCCGAAGCTTCAGCGAAGGCGGAGAGGATGCAGGGGCAGATAAAGTTCACAGATTATCCAATAGATAAAATAGTTGCTACAAGAAAAGCCTATGGCAATGCTTTGGCAAAATTAGCTGAGGCAGATGAACGGGTGGTTGTGCTTGATGCAGAAACTAGTAATTCCACTTATGCGGAGTTTGTAAAAAAGAATAATGCGGACCGGTTTTTTGAAATGTATATTGCAGAACAAAATATGGTTGGCGTGGCTTTGGGTTTTTCCCGCCGGGGAAAAATTCCATTTGTTTCTACTTTTGCTGCGTTCCTTACCAGAGCTTTTGACCAAATTAGAATGTCAGCCCTGGCTAAGGCTAATATTAAATTTGTGGGTTCCCATGCGGGCGTATCAATCGGTGAAGACGGCGCAAGCCAAATGGGCTTGGAAGAAATTGCAATGTTTAGAACCTTGTTGTCATCTGTCGTGTTATACCCTAGTGACGCAGTGTCTACGGAAAAATTAGTTTTGGAAGCGGCCAAGCATTTTGGCAATGTGTATATACAGACAACGAGGAAGGAAACGAAAATATTGTACAGAAGTATGAATTATGAATCAGGAATTATGAATGAGAATTTAGTGCATCACGAATTCAGAATAGGAGGGTCGTGTGTGTTAAAATCTTCCAATGAAGATGTTGCGACCGTAGTGGGCGCGGGAATAACTTTGCATGAAGCATTGTTAGCGTATGAGGAACTCAAAAAAGAAAATATCAACATTCGGGTAATAGATTTGTATTCAATTAAACCAATTGACACAGCTACCCTAGAAAAAGCTGTAAAGGAAACTAAAAATATCATCACCGTAGAAGATAATTATCCGGAAGGCGGGATAGGGGAAGCGGTCGCATCGGTTTTGTCCCCCCTCTTTTCCAAAGAGGGGGCAGGGGGAGTTCATTCTCTTGCCGTTCGCAAAATGCCTCGCAGTGGCAAACCTGAAGAACTTTTGGCTTACGAGGAAATAGATAAGGATGCTATAATTAAAAAAGTTAAATCAGTAGACAGAAATAAGTAAATAGTAGACAGTATAAAGTAAAAAGTATAAAGTATAAAGGATTTTATTAATATGCCTATTCAAACATATAAGGATATTATTGCTTGGCAAAGATCTCATGAATTAACTTTATTAATTTACAAGTTAACTGAAAATTTTCCTAAAACAGAAATCTTTAATTTGGTTAGCCAAATGCGCAGATGCGCAGTATCCATACCCTCAAATGTAGTTGAAGGATTTAAGCGAAAACACATAAATGATTCTTTGCGTTTTTATAATATTGCCCAAGGCTCTTTAGAGGAATTAAGATACCAATTATTATTATCTAAAGATTTAAAATATATTTCCGATCAAGATTTTAAGAAAGCCGAAATTCTAGCCGATGAGGTTGCTAAGTTAATTTATACTTGGATTAGAGGACATAATTAATTTTTGTATACAGGGTATTGTATA
>JAKFWZ010000042.1 GCA_021731695.1 Candidatus Daviesbacteria bacterium
ACTCAAGCCCCATAATTACATCAGATCTTATAGCAAAATTTTGTCCATAAACTTCAAATAAAACTTTTGATATAACTTCCTGATTTTTTGCATTATCCAAATTTTGTTTGTGAAACTTATACTTCACCCCGATTGTAATTTTTCCTAGCGAAACTCTGTCTACAACGCAAAGTCTTAATAAATTTGCCAAGGGACCGTTTATATTTTTTAATTTTTCACAAACAATCGGCCATTTGCTTTCTATTTCTGCTTTTGAAAGATTTCCTTCAATTTGTTTTTCCAATGTAACATCTATTTTGGATAAATCTGTTGTTCGCTCAATTAATGAAACTGAAACTACGGGCTTAGATAATACTTGAAATTCTTTTAAATTTGACTTTGGTTGGTCCGGATAAATTTTTGTATCATTTTTTTTTAAAGCCGACTCCACTCCGGCTAAGAGCACTGGTAAATCTGTGGCAGGGGCAATTGCCTGTTCTTTTAACGAACGCAAAAACAAACGAATATAATTTATTAATTGCGCTTCGCTTAACAGCTCTGCAAATTTTTGCGCTTTTTCCAATTGTTCTTCCAAAAGCCCGGCAATTGCTATGTTAAAGCTAACTTTTAAAACCAAAAGTTTTCGTAAGTATTCCAAAAAGTCTTTATTAAAAACCGTAAAATCCGCTCCTTGCTCAGAAAGTGAGCCTAAAAATTTTGGCAATTCACTTACCTTATTTTGGACTATTAATTCCATAAATTGCTCTAACTGAGCAATGTCTGTTACTCCAATCAGTCTTAAAATGTCGCTAATTTCCGAATTATTTCCCAAAGTTAAAACCTTGTCCAATAACGACAATGCATCCCTAAGCCCACCTTCCGAATTTACAGCAATTAATTTTATTGCTTCTCTAGGTACAACTAAATTTTCTTTGCTTAAAACATAAGTTAAATGTTTTTCCACCAACTCATAAGACACTCTTTTAAAATCAAACCGTTGAGTTCGGGAAATAATTGTTACTGGCACTTTGCCTATTTCGGTTGTAGCTAAAATAAAAATCGCGTGAGCAGGCGGTTCTTCCAAAGTTTTAAGTAGCGCGTTAAAAGCGCCCTTAGAGAGCATATGGACTTCATCTATAATAAATACTTTATACTTTGCTTTAGCCGGGGCAAACCGAACATGGTCAATTAATTCGCGGATATTGTCTACGCCGGTATTGGAAGCTGCGTCAATTTCTATTAGGTCAATAAAATTATTATTTTCAATAGCCTTGCATATTTCACATTCTCCGCAAGCATCCCCCAATTGCTGATTAGCTGATTTACTGATTGGCTGATTTACTGATTGGCAATTTACCGCCTTAGCCAAAATTCTGGCAACCGATGTCTTGCCAATCCCCCTGCTTCCAATAAATAAATAAGCATGAGCAACTTGCCCTGCAATTATTTGATTCTGCAAAGTGGTTATTATTGGGCCTTGGCCCACAACTTCAGCAAAAACTTGTGGTCGATATTTTCTATATAATACAGGCATATTATTATTTTTTCTTTAACTGCTTATCTTTCTTTGCCAAAAGCTTTCTTTCTTTTACTAATAGTTTTATGTGCGGTTCTGGAGACAAATCTTCGGGTAATACACCTCCAATATCTTTAATAGTCTGCCTAACCTTACCACCCACCATATTATGAGCCCAAGTGGCATTACTATCCCCCATAATATTTTCCTTTTTAATTTTCTCATCTGTCTGGGTAATCCTAAAAAGATTTGCCGCCAACTCCGTAGTTCCAGCCCTATCTAAAAATTCTCCTTTTTTTATACCTTTTTTATTTTCCACATTTGCCAAAGGCATACCATACAAGCCCCGGTATCCTCCGTCATTAAAAACCCCAAATTTTGTTACACCAGCCGCCTTGGCCGTACCCATCAACTTTTTATTTTGGATTTTAACCTGACTTCTTACAAACAGCCTTTTGGTTCCATTTGATAAATTTTCAAAAATTTCCTGCTTCCTAGTCTGAATAGCAAAATATGTCTGGGCTTGCGCAATTTGTAATTTTCTTGAATCCCCATTTTGAGCTATTAAATAACACGCATACCTATCCAACTTCAAATCTTTTATTTCCCGAACAGTGTTTATGCCTATTTTAACCATTTTGCCGATGTCGGCAAAATGGTTACCAATATCTTGCCCACTCTTAATACAAGCCTGCTTTGCTCTTTTTAGAACTTCTTCAAAATTCTTCCATTGATCATACCCCAAAACTGGCATTAAATCTCTGGCAAGCCAATACTCAACACCATTCTTATCAATTTTTTTAATGCTCTCAAAATTCTTATGAGAGTCGCCTAAAACTATATTTTCCATAATTACACTCCATTACTATTTTTTTAAATGTAGATAACTTAATTTAGTATAGTTTACTAGGCTGATTGCGTTTAACTCGCAATCAGTTCAATAATAGTATTATACTACCATTTTTTCTCAAACAAAAAAAGCCCTTAATAAGGGCATCTTATTATCTTTGCTTTTGTATCTGTGTTATCTATTTTTTAAACACAAAAATTTTATACC
>JAKFWZ010000071.1 GCA_021731695.1 Candidatus Daviesbacteria bacterium
CATTATTATTTAAAAAACCCCTCGTCCTTGCATACAAAAAATGTATGCAAGGACGAAAGGTTTAATCTTTCGTGGTACCACCTTGTTTCCCTCAAAAGATACAAAAAATCATTTTGAGGCTCTACCGACTCCGCTTTTGCGACATCGGTTGTCTAATGATTACGGGCAGACTAATTTTCCCGGATTGTCACATTCCATACAGGATAGCAACAACCATCTCTTTTTACTTTTAGGTAAAAATACTTTGGCCCAATCTCCCTATTACAGGAGACCAAAGCGTAGATTTTAAGATTATTAAACGAACTAAATTAAGATTACCAGATTAAAAAATTTTGTCAAGCACAGCACTGCGTAATATATTTTCTTAATTCAAAATGAGCTATGGGGTCATTTTTTCCATAATTCTTGTTGCAGCCAAAATGTATGCTCCGTTTCTATAAGTAGTCTTATATTTTTCCTTTGCGGCCAAAACATCCGCAAATGCCAATTTTATTTGTTTTTCCAATTTTTCCAAAACCTGCTCCTTATTCCATATTTCATTATTCATATTTTGATACCATTCGTAATAACTAACGCAAACTCCCCCGCTATTTGCCAGAATGTCCGGAATTACGGAAATATTTTTTTCTTCAAAAATTTTGTCCGCTTCTTTAGTAGTTGGACCATTAGCTAATTCCACAATAAGGCAGGCTTTTATTTTATTGGCGTTGCTTTCTGTTAGCACATTTTCTAAAGCAGCCGGAGCTAAAACATCAGCCTCTAATTCCAGCAATTCTTCATTGGTAATATTTTTACTTCCAGAAAAATCTTTAAGTCCGCCCGATGCTTTTTTATGTTCTAACACTTTATTAAAATCCAATCCGTCCATATTTACAATTCCGCCCTTAGAGTCAGACAGAGCCACAACTTTATAACCCTTTTCAAAAGCCATTTTGGCAAAAAAAGTGGATACATTACCAAAACCTTGCACAACAATTTTTGCGCCCGGCTGAATTTGGTGATGTTTAACCGCTTCCTCAAACACATAAAACCCGCCAAAGCCCGTGGCCTCTTCCCTACCCAAACTTCCGCCTTTACCTACTGGCTTTCCCGTAAACACTGCTAAAGATTTTTCATCGCCCGTAATTTTTTTGTATTCATCTACCATCCAATCCATTATTTGTCCTGTGGTATTTACATCGGGCGCCGGTACATCTACTTCTGGTCCTAAAATTCTATACATTTTCTGCACCCACCCGCGGGACAGTTTTTCTAATTCTGAAATAGATAATTCTTTTGGGTTTACTATTATTCCGCCTTTGCCCCCGCCAAACGGGACATTTATTACTGCATTTTTAAAAGACATCCAAAAACTTAAGGCTCTAACCTCGTCTAAGTTTACATCTTGATGATACCGAATACCGCCTTTGTAAGCTCCGCGCGCGTTATTGTGCTGACTTCTAAAACCCTTAAAAATCTTTTGCTCCCCACTATCCATAATTATTGGAATACTAACTTCCACATAGCGGTCTGGAGATTTAAGCTGTTCAATTTTATTTTTATCTAATTTTGCTATACCAGCTGCTTCTTCTAATTGTTTAACCGCGGTTTCAAAAGGATTAGTCATAAAAATTATTAATTATTAATATTAATTGGTTCTTTGTTAATATGTCCTTTTAGTTCAGCAGCACTTCTATAATAATCCGTTAACTTTTCTGATAAATTAGGCATAGTTTCTGCTCCCTCCACTTGCGTTGCTTCTGCGGTTTCTGCTTGCTCATATTTATTAAGTAAAGCTAAAAAAATATCTTGTGTTAAAATAGTCCTTGCTTCTATGTCAGCAGAGTCTATGCTATCCATACTAATTCTTTGACTTGACTCTTGATGAATTATAGAAAATAAAAGCTCTAAATTTCTTTTACCTTCGTCAGTATGAATATCTACCCTAAAAAAATAATCTGCTAATTCACCTATGGCGATATTATACTCCTGGAGACTTTCTTCCGTTATTCCGCCTGATTTTGTCCTTCTAATACTCCTAAAATTTTTACTATTTATTATTCCTCCCTCATCATAAAATTTGCCCGCACATGCAACCAACTCTTGGCGTAAGCTTGTTTGTTCAATTGGATTATGTAAGTTTACTCTACCAACTATGTTTCTAATAACAGAACTATTAAATTCGTCTCGATTTTTAAACACATCATATCTTAAGCGAGCCCCGCTGTCTATTTCCGGATCTGTTGCATACTGCGTTAGCTCATGCGTTACCGGCAACGCTTCTTTTAATCTTTGATTTACTACCTTTAATGCGCCTGCTCTTTGTTCTGGACTTGTTACCAATAAACAATCAATTACATAATTTTCCACTTCAACTGCTAATCGAGTTCTTTCATCTCTTAATCTAATTACTTCTTGATGCCAAACAGTATATTCAGGACTTGGTTCACCCCTAACTTGCTTATCATCTGTTTCAAGAAGATTTGCGGTCATAAATTACACATCACAAAAACAAAAAAGCT